>QNER01000568.1 GCA_003646175.1 Candidatus Parabeggiatoa sp. nov. 1 | reverse complement strand
GTTTCCATTCCTTGCAGAATGTCATCCAAACGGATCGCACCCTTTTGGACATCGTTCTCGTTTTTAATATGCTCGTTGTTAATAGGGACCAGATAATTCGTCTGGTTAATTTGGACCCCATGTCCCGCATAATAAAACAGTCCCACCTCTTTGCGTGTTGCTAAACGCGTTTCAAACTCAGCAATGGCTTGCTCCATTCCGTCATGTGTGAGGTCTTTTTTAAGGATAACCTCAAACCCCTTGTGTCTCAATACCTTAGCCATCGCTTCGGCATCATGCTTCGGATTTGGGAGTGGGCGATATTCGTACTGGCTGTTGCCTATCACCAATGCAACTTGATTGGAAGAGATAGAAGACTCTGGCGTGGTGATTGGCGTGGTTAAGTTTGGTGGCACTTCAAGAATGTTGGGTGGAACACAGCTAGCGACTAGCAGCGCGGTGACAAGATAGGTGAGTATATGTTTCATAACAAAACCCCTTAAGAAAGTTAATGGACAAACAAAGCTTAGGGTAAAGCGGATAGGTTTTGCACCGTGAAAAAAATGACATTAACATAATAATATTATAGATACAACACAGAGGGCACATCGTTCCCCAGAGTGAGTGGCACGACTCTTCGCCACTCGTGCAAAGGGAGCGAAGCACTCCTCGCAACATTCACAATTATTACCCCGCCCATTACCTCAATTAGCCATAAATTCTACCCGCCGATTAAGCGCGTCAATTTCTTCTGGCGTATAGAGGGTTCGATTAGCCAATTGGAGCGGCTCTCTTTTACCTTTACCAATGGCAGTGATTTTAGTCGGGACACCGGCGGTTTGTAAAGATTTTTTCACAGCTTCGGCGCGTTGTTTTGATATTTTGTCATTAACAGCATGACTACCTTTTGAGTCCGTATGCCCAATCAGCGTCAAATGGGCCGCGTTTTGTTGTTTGAGATAACCAGCCAGTCGCTGTGCTGAATTTTGGCCTTTTTCGCCAAGGGTGGTTTTACCATATTCAAATGGTATCGGTATCGGCCGTTTTTTGAACTCAACACCACGCACATTGTCACGCATCATGCCACTGGCTTTTCCTGACTGGCTCACAATGGCCCCTAAATTACCCGCTAAAATTTGGGCTTCGGAAGCCAAATAATACACTTTTTTAATCACCGTTTGCGACGGTTCTTGCGGTGTTGCTTCAGGATCAGCAATTAAATCAAGGGCTTGATTATAAAATTGCGCGGCGAGTTGCCATTGTTGGCGACGTGCGGCGATGTCCCCATAAACGGCTTGAGTCCCCCATACCATCGTGGGCGCACGTTTTAGCCAGGTTTCGGCTTCGGCTAATTGGCCGAGTTGCACCAAACTATCCGCCCGGGCGGCGGCAATTTGTGCCATACTACGCTTTATCGCGTCTAAATAACTCACTGGACAGTCGGGCTGCCTATTAAGCGTGGTTAATAATTGTTCCAACACCTTCAAATGATAGGCCTGTACCGCCTTTGTTACCGCCGATTCATAGTCCGCGCACTTTTTAACGTCTTTGACAGGGGGAGTCGATAATCCCTTTTGGTTTGGTTGTGGCAGCTGAGTGGACGCGCCCAAATCGCGTGTCGCTGAGCGATTGTCAGACGGTGATTGCTGATTATCAGAATTGCCTGTTATTGAGCGATTTGCAGATTGTGGTTGTTGCGGATTATCCGCTTTTGGTGGTGTGGAACAGCCACTGACAAGCAAGGCGATGATAAAATAGGTAAATGTTTGTTTCATAACAATTCCTCCGTTTTTTTGCAACCAATACAGCGAACCAGAAAATTTTTCTGGATGATTATATACTGAACACCTTAAGTCAAGTAGAATTCATCCCAGAAATCAACAAATTTTTTATTCAACATAAGAGTACGCTTTTGTGTCGAGTTAAGAACTGATAACTGATTGTTTAATAGGCTTGTGAGGTAATGGGTAATGGGTAATAGGTTTATCTTTGAAATTAGGCAAAACCTTCAAGGTTTTCAAAACCTTGAAGGTTTATAACGGTTTAGAAAAACGAGATTTTCGTTTTAAAGCCAAATGAGGCAAAACCTTGAAGGTTTTCAAAACCTTGAAGGTTTATAGCTGAATTCGTTTGAAAACCCTGAAAACTGAGAAAATATGGAAAACCCGATTGATGAATTATACACCCTCGGTGATTTTATACGCTGGGGCGCGAGCCAATTTGGTAAGGCGCAATTGTTTTTTGGACATGGTACCGATAATGCCATAGACGAATCCGTCGTGCTGGTTTCACACGCGCTGCACTTACCCCCAGAAATTCCCGATATTTTGTGGCACACGCAACTGACATACTCAGAAAAGCAACAAGTGCTTGAGCTATTCAATCAACGGGTGCTGCGACGAATCCCAGCCCCCTATCTCACCCATGAAGCATGGTTTGCTAATATGCGCTTTTACGTTGATCAGCACGTTTTAATACCCCGTTCACCGATTGCTGAACTGGTAGAACAACGGTTTGAGCCTTGGGTTGATGCCCACCGGGTTAGGTGTATGCTGGATTTATGTACCGGGAGCGGCTGCATTGCCATTGCGAGTGCCATGTTAGCTTTTCCCCGTGCGGAAGTTGATGCTGTGGATATTTCGTCGGATGCCCTTGAAGTCGCCCAACAAAATATTAACCGTTATGGACTAGAGCAGCGTGTACAAACAACGCATTCCGATTTGTTTTCCAATTTAGCAGGCAGAACTTATGACTTAATTGTGTGCAATCCCCCCTACGTCGATGCTCAAGAACTGCAAACCATGCCCGACGAATATCACTATGAGCCACGGGTAGGGCTTGAAGCCGGACAAGATGGCCTCTTTTTTGCCAAACAAATCATGCGCGAAGCTGCCCAATATTTAACACCAAAAGGCGTACTCATTGTTGAAGTCGGCCTCAGTCAAACCCGTTTAATCGAACAATACCCTAGCGTGCCATTTACATGGTTAGAATTTCAACGGGGGGGAGAAGGTATTTTTCTACTCACGGCGGAACAACTGCGCGATTATGGTGATTGGGAATTAGAAAAATAATTTTCTAATACCATATTCCTAACAGGAGAGCCTCTTGCAAAACCCCAGGTTGACACCTGGGGCTATTCAAATTCAACCCCTACGGGGTTGCCCCAGGTTTTCTTAAGTAAATAGCCCCAGGCGAAACCTGTGGAACGTTTTGCAAGAGGCTCAGGAGTCCAAGATTTATCTTGGACGAGGCCAGTAATACACCTAACATTTCAGCGTTATTTAACCACACCAGCGGAAAAGTTTTTTCTCCGTAAAAACCTTCGAGGTTTGGCAAACCTCGATTTGGCCCAGCTATTTTAACGGACAGTTAAGTACAACGGATACTCGAAATAAACGGATAGTGTTCAATTAATTAACCAATACGAGAGCCGCTGTGACTTTTCAAAGTTCAAAATCGACCCCTTTGATGACTTTTAAGAAAACCGTTCAAGCGAATTTATTTATCCGTTTTTGTAGCAACTCCGTTGTACTATTGATTGGTACTCAAGATTGATAATGACCCTTTTTTTGGGGGTAGTCCTGTAGAAGTCGTGATGATGTCCAAACGGATACTATCCCGGGGAAGGGATAGCATCCGTAACATCACTACATGTTTAGGACTACCTGCTTTACGCTCTTTGGTTGCGCTTGTGCAAAATGTCAAGCATTTTTCTAAAATAACGGTTGGTAGATGACTTAATATCAAAGTGTTTTGTTAATGATGTGGACAGATATACATGTACCAAAAGTCTCTCGAATAGAAGGAATTGCCGAAGTGTTTGAAGTGACAAGTGTTGGAAATCTTCCCCTTGTTAAATTTAAGCTTTATACAGGACCAAAAAGTGTTCAAGTCGTGATGCTATCGCTGGTTTTTGCGATAGTATCACTCAAAAAAAACCACCCTGTTGGTTGGTTATCGCGGCCTTTTTAAGTATTGGTATTATTGATTTGGAACGAAACATATTGTAATTATGTAAACCGCAAAAGTGATACTATCGCAAAAACCAGCGAATCACAAAATATTGCAAAAGTGATACTATCGCAAAAACCAGCGAATCACAAAATATTGCAAAAGTGATACTATCGCAAAAACCAGCGATAGCATCACAAATGGTTAGAAAAGATGTGAACGGTTTTCATAATTATAGTTATTGATCATAAAATCCGTTATTATAAATCCGTTATTATATACAATCCTTGTAGTTATTGATTAAGCTTATTTATAGGATGAGTTGTTCTTACTTTCTGGAGTTTTGATAATGCCATTATTTTTAGTTGTTAGTTTTCGACAGGTAAACCGGATCGCGTTGCTTTATCAGGAGCCTACCAATATTTTGATGCCGAGATTCTGTCATCGGTTTGATGACTATGCCCTCTCTAGTGGTTTTGTGTAACTCGGAAATACCATGTGAGGCTTCTACGAAACTTCGCCCATTTAACCATTGTTCTAAAATGACATTGGTGGCGAGAATCGGCACATGAATATCTAGGTTACCAAAGTGTGTTTTGATAGCTGACTGGCGAATGTCAGGGGTGAGCCATTCTTCGTTGATTTTAATATCGTAGAGCCTAACGTCAAAATCCGTTAATTTGTAAATGTTGGACTGAACACGCGGCCCGATGAATTCACCGTAAACGGTGATATTTTTGCCTGGATAGGTTTCTTTCAAGGTTATTTCCACAAATTGAATGATGCCTTTGTTTTCGGCAACTTTCCAAAAGTCATGGACAGAACCTTCAATGGGCTGAATGGAAAACTTGCGTTGATTGACGTATATTTTATCGTCCAAAGCCGAGTAAGTCACCGAAAAGTTTTGGCCTTCCAATTTTTCAGTAATTTCTACCGGTTGCGGCATCAAAACGTCGGCTACTTCGACATATCTATCCGCGCCTTCAATATCATAAACCGAAAGTCCAATAGGCAAGCCGACAAGGTTAGCCGTTGTACACGGGATGGCGGGTGGCTCGTATTTCTCAACACCGAGAAATTCTGTCATCAGTTGGGATTCTGTCTCTTTATCCCTCTCACCTTCTGGCATCTGCATATCTTCAAGCAAATCCAGTTCCGCAACAATGCCCTGAGAAATTTGCCCTCTCAATCTTACTGTCTTGACTCGATTTTTGTTTTTGCCGCTTAATTTACCGACTAAACCAAACTTTTCGAGTACCCATTCTGGTATGACTGAGTCGATAGGAAAATATAACACCGTATCGCCTTTTTTGAATTGCCCTTTTTTAATGACAAACTCAAAGGTAGAACCTTCCAAAGTTGCGCCTTCAATAGCATCTGCATTTTCAATCGGAAAAGTGGATGCAATTGTTTCTTTTGTGACACCGAAAAAAGCCATTATTGAACTCCTGTTTTGATAATTGTTAATGGGTGAGCCTCTTGCAAAACCCCAGGTTGGCACCTGGGGCTATTGAAATTCAACCCCCACGGGGTTGCCCAGTCAAAACGTAGGGGGCCGGCAAAGTCTTTTTTTTTGCCCACCATTTATTTAAATTTTTAAGGTGGGCAAAAAAAGCCTTGCCCACCCTACATGTTTAAGCGTTTTGCAAGAGG
>QNER01000567.1 GCA_003646175.1 Candidatus Parabeggiatoa sp. nov. 1 | reverse complement strand
ATTATAAAGCAATTCCACTTCTTCACGGGTAAAGTCGGTTGCTTGACCTTGATAATCCTTTGCCACAAAATTAGGGTTGATGATAGCCGCTTGAACTTTGCGAATCTGATCTTGGGCAGGGGTCACCTTAACCCATAATGTTGTAGCAGCTTCATTGTCTCCTAAAACCATTCGATCATGCACACGGGTTATACTGGGTGCAGGTGCCGCGTGAACACCCTCATCACCAATTGTAATCTGAGCGGCCAGACGACCATCATTGCTGGTATATTGGCCATCACGATCATCATCTAACCAAGGCGTTTGGTTCCTAAAATACTTTGGTTCTTTACTGACCGTGTGAAGGCCGTTCAAAAAGGCCTCTTCAACACTCTGAGCGCGACGTAAGCTTTTTAAGAAGGTATCTGCAAAGCTGACATATTCCGTACTCCATGACAGGGTTCGATCATCCGTACTGCTGACAACCACTCGGTTTTCCACGCCAGCAAGCTCATCCATAAAGGAACCTGAATAGCAGCTATTCAGAATGATCACTTGTTGAACGCCGGCGGGTAAAGTCGCTAACAGGTTTCTTAAACGACTCGCAGACAGCTCATAACCGACGGCCGGCATCACTTGAAAGTAATCGATACGCGCATGACCATGAATATAAAAGATAAATTGCTGGCCGGCTTGCAAATGGGTAGTGGCTTGCGCAAAAGCGGCCGCTATCTCTTTATCTGGATCGAAGAGCTTGTAATCGTGACGATCATCATCGGGATGACCATCGAGATCGATATCAGGTGGCCAAGGGTTAATGTAATGAATATCGCCATCTTCAAAGCCGCGTTGCTTTAATATGCGATACATTCTTTGGGTGAACTGGTTGCTGTAGGGAAATAAAGTATTTCCTATATCAGCACCACCTGAAGCAATGATGATGGCTTGACCAACCTTGCCGGTGCCTGTAGAAGGAGGTGGCTCAACGACAACGACTGGCTCAGAGACAATGACGCTGGTTTGTTTATTGGTCGTTAATCCTTCATTATCCGTTACGGTTAAGGTGATCGTATAGGTGCCGGTATTGTTGAAGGTTAGATTTTGATTGATGCCAAACACTTGCCTGCCATCTGAAATGTCCCAGGTGTATCCAACGATGCTGCCATCATCCGTTGATTCACTGGCATCTAAAGAGATTGTTAAAGGAGCAGGGCCGTTATAGGCAGATAATTTAATATGAGGGACGGGTGGAGAATTGATGACAGGTGGCGGTGTTACAGTGATGGATTGCTGGGTGGCGGCGGTAAGGCCTTCATTATCTGTTACGGTTAAGGTGATCGTATAGGTGCCTGTATTGTTGAAGGTTAGATTCTGATTGATCCCAAACACTTGCCTTCCATCGGAAATATCCCATGTGTAGCCAACGATGCTCCCGTTATCAGTTGAACCACTGGCATCTAAAGAGATTGTTAAAGGAGCTACTCCTGAAGTTGGAGAAATGCTAAATTTTGCTACGGGAGGAGTTTTTGCCATTTCTTCTTTAAATTTTATGACCCACAAGTCACTAGAACCAGCCCCTTTTGATTTTGTATAACCCGCCACAGCAAAGCCACCTTCACTCGTTTGGATGATTGAGTTAGCAGAATCTCGATCACTTCCGCCAAATGTTTTATCCCAGAGTTGATTGCCTGAAGAGTCCAGTTTTATGACCCAAAAGTCCATCTCACCAGCCCCTTTTGATTCCGTATAACCCGCCACAGCAAAGCCACCGTCACTCGTTTGGATGATTGATCTAGCATAATCACTACCACTTCCGCCAAAAGTTTTATCCCAGAGTTGATTGCCTGATGAGTCCAATTTTATGACCCAAAAGTCATAATCACCAGACCATTTTGATTGCGTTCTACCCGCCACAGCAAAGCCACCGTCTCTCGTTTGGATGATTGAGCTAGCATAATCAAAATAACTTCCGCCAAAAGTTTTATCCCAGAGTTGATTGCCTGATGAGTCCAATTTTATGACCCAAAAGTCACTATAATTACTAGACTCTCCGTATTCCGTACCACCCGCCACAGCTAAACCACCGTCACTCGTTTGGATGATTGATCTAGCTTTATCATTAATTCCGTCAAAAATTTTATCCCAGAGTTGATTGCCTGAAGAGTCCAATTTTATGACCAAAAAGTCACTATAAAAAAAAGACCCTTTTGATTTTGATTTCGTATAACCCGCCACAGCAAAGCCACCATCACTCGTTTGGATGATTGACTCAGCATAATCATAATCACTTCCGCCAAATGTTTTATCCCAGAGTTGATTGCCTAAAGAGTCCAATCTTATGACCCAAAAGTCACTAGAACCAGCCCCTTTTGAGCCAGTATAACCCGCCACAGCAAAGCCACCGTCACTCGTTTGGATGATTGAGTAAGCTTCATCCCCACTACTTCCGCCAAAAGTTTTATCCCAGAGTTGATTGCCTGATGAGTCCAATTTTATGACCCAAAAGTCCCTAGAATCAGCCCATTTTGAGGTCGTATAACCCGCCACAGCTAAGCCTCCGTCACTCGTTTGGATGATTGAGCTAGCATCATCATAACTACTTCCGCCAAAAGTTTTATCCCACTCAACAGTTATTTCCGTGTTAGCAAACGCCATCTGGTAACACCAGAAAAAAAGCAAAGCAAAAAGGATATTGATGATAGTAGATGAATGCACGTTGCGGGATGGGGTTGAGTTTGTGGTTAAATTTTTCATGGTTATGTCTCCTTTTTAAAAAATAGGGATGTAAAAATTGAGAATGCGAGTTTTGGATAAGAGAATTATAACGATTGTAGACAGAAAAGCAATGGATTAGCATATAGACGCATCGAGATGCTGTCACTTGTGAGTCGTTTTTTTCCGATAAATCCTTGATATTCAGTGAGTTGCTGGTTTTAAAATGGTTGACATAAGGATGTTTTATGCGTATGCCGAAAAGAAGTTGCTCGTGATTAGAACAAAATTTATGTCTGAATCAGAATTGAAAGACATTTTAGAATTAACAGAATAATACCCCCATTCGTCATTTTAATCATCATTGAAGAAAATTCTTGAATTGAAGAAAATTCTGATTCAGACAAGAAAAATGATGTGTCTTAGCTTTCGTCCGTGCCATTAGGATTATATTTGAAAATTCACGACATTTTTTTTTGGTCATTTTAACCTTATAAAAATTATTAATGAAATGCAAAAAGCGTGCCAAACACGATTTTTCTAAAGCTTAATCCCCACTATTGTTTCGTTTACCGTGCGAGGGGCTTTATGAAGGCTGTTTTATGCGTATGCCTTCAATTCGTTACTTATTATTATAATAAATATTTGGAAACTTTGCCAAACTCAAATTGAGTCCTTAAGAATTAGCCGAGAAATGCATCGAGATGCTGTCACTTAAAGCAGTTTTTCTGAATAATCCTTTATATTCAGTTATTTGCAAGTTATTTTATGGTTTACATAAGGTGGTTTTATGCGTAGGCATTCAATCTATTATTTTTAATTATAATCCATTTTGGATGCTTTGCCAAACTAAAGTTTGGACTCCTTGCCACCTAAATATAAGTACAACTTCTTTCCGAAAAAAACGAATGGAAAATACTGAAACCAAATCAAATATTTTAATTTATAATCTGATGTTACGCACATTGCTTCGACGATGTCACCGTTTGTGCAATAAAGCGGAAAGTGCCATAAGATTTGGTGAAAGGGCTTGCGCAGGGGGTTTACTTCTACAATCAATATATAAAATATAGAGGCAATCTTTTATGGTTGCCCCTGTGGACTCACGAAAGAAGCGTTGTGCGTCATAAGCGTTTTTAAATGAAATACGAGGGCCGTTGTTTTCTATTCGCTATTCGCTATTCTTGATTTTAGATTATTTCATGGCCGTTAAACTGAAATACGAAGGCCGTTGGCTATTCGCTATTCGTGATTTGAATTTTTTTATGGCCGTTAGGTGAAAGGTGCAACCGTGAGGGATTGCCCATCAAGGCAAGAGTTTTTGAGCGCAAAAACTCTTGCTTCGATTACAATATAAAAGCTCAATGTAGGGGTAATCCTTTACGGTTGCCCCTGCGAACTCATTTTGAAGCGTTGTGCGTAACATGAGTTATAATATTAAAATGGAAAATGCTGGAACCAAATTCTTGAATTTATTGATTTTTAATTCGTTTATTTCGTCAATTCGTTGTACTTATACTTAACTAAACTGATAGGTGGTAAGGTTTGGACTCCTTGCCAAACTCAAACTGAGCCTGATAGATTAGCATACAAACGCATTGAGATGCTGTCACCGGTGGCCCGTTTTTTTTATATTAATCCTTAGTATTCAGTGACTTGCTGGTTATTGTCAGAGTTTGTTTACATAAGGATGTTCTATGCGTAGCCCTTTAATCTGTTGTTCGTGATTATAATAAATTTTGGATGCCTTGCCAAACTAAAGTTTGGACTCCTTGCCACCTAAATATAAGTACAACGAATTGACGAAAAAAACGAATGGAAAATACTGAAACCAAATCAAATTAATTTATTGAAATTTCTTTTTTAATTAAATGGAGAATGCTGAAACCAAATCAAGTGTTTGAATTTATTTAATTTTAATTCGTTTATTTCGTCAATTCGTTGTACTTATACTTAACTAAACTGATAGGTGATGCGAGTTGTTAAAGACTTGCGGCAGTAACGGAAAGGGGAAAGGAGCTATTGATGTCCCCGCTGGGTACAAACCGGGATGGAATTCCTCAAAACTAGAGATGGATGGTGGGCAAGCGGGCATTGAGATTTGGGATAATGTCTGGAACCGTTCTGCCCGCTTACCCACCCTACGAGACTACGAGACTGGAACGTTGGACGATAAAATCCGAAAAATCCGTCAATCCGTTGTACTCAGCCCATCCTGATTGTACCAAGAAATCTATAATAAATTGGCCACGATTTCCCCAAATGGGGTGCGGTTCAAGAGTTAGTTCATCTGCAAGCAGTTCAGCTTCTTCTACCGGAGTACGTCCAGACTGTTTCGCCCGTTGAAATATTTCCAAGCAACGTTGATAAATACCAGTGGGCATTTGTCGGCCGAGATGAGCAATAATGAACGGATCATTTTCGACAACCCCATATTGTTCATTAGCACAGTTCACAATGCCCATACGGTTGGCCAAAAAATCGGGCACATAAAGCGTCTCTTTGGGAAAGCGTTTCGCATCTGTTTTGGGGTTTTCGAGTTGATTGTTGGCCGCGCCACAAACCACTTTGGCTTGAATGGCCTGTATTGTGTTTGAATTTAAGGTGCCTCCCAGCGCATTCGGAATCAGTACATCACAAGCTTCTTTCAAAATAGCATTATCGCCTCGTTCTACCAGTCGTAAATCAAGAGAAGCTGTTGAATATTTCTGCTTGATTTTTTCAATCGCAGCCACATTGATATCGGAACCAATAATATTTGCTACCTGACGTTTCAGCAATTCTGCTATCATATAATAAGACACATTACCAAGACCTTGCATCGCAATGGTTTTACCCTCAAGCGTTCCATGTCCTAAGTATTCAAGGGCCGCTTCAATTGCAACCACCACGCCAGT
>QNER01000566.1 GCA_003646175.1 Candidatus Parabeggiatoa sp. nov. 1 | reverse complement strand
CGCTTTTTTGGCGATAGTATCACTCAAAAAATCTACCGCCGTTATCAAGATTTTTGACGTTAAGTTTTGTACACAACCCAAATGAGGACGGTAAATTCCAAAGCCTAGTGATACTATCGCCAAAAGAAGCGATAGCATCACGGAACACTTATAAAATCAATTGGTTATAACTTTTGTCCTGTACATAGATTAATTTGCCCGAATAGAAACTGACTGACATTTCCCGTACACATTATTTAATTCGCTTATGGTTTTTATTACCCATTACCCAATAAATTCAAAAAAACATGCAAGCGTTGTGCTTAGAAAATAACCAATTAATCTATCGAGACAATGTTCCTATTCCTAAGCCGCCTGATGGTGAAGCCCTTGTGCGTGTCCATCTTGCCGGGATTTGCGCGACGGATTTGGAATTGGTACAAGGATATTACCCGTACACCGGTATTTTAGGACATGAATTTGTGGGTGAAATCGTGCAAACGGCTGATGCACCTGAGCGAGTCGGGGAACGGGTAGTCGGAGAAATCAATGCCACTTGTGGGGTGTGCGAAGCCTGTTTAAAAAGGCAGCCTGCTCATTGTGAGCAGCGCACGGTGTTGGGTATTGTCAATCGGGATGGTGCATTTGCGGAATACTTATGTTTACCAGTAAAAAATCTTATCCCCGTACCAGCGTCTATCCCCGATGAGGCCGCGGTTTTTACCGAACCATTAGCGGCCGCTTTGGAAATTCAGGCGCAGATAACAATTCGCCCCACCGATCATATTTTAGTTGTGGGGGCGGGGCGCTTGGGACAATTGATTGCTCAGACTTTGGTGCTGACAGGATGCCATTTGCAAGTGGTGGCTCGTCACGATAAGCAGCGGCAATTACTTGCGACACGCCAAATTGCATGGATTGATGAAAGCGCCGTTCCTCAACGTCATTTTGATATTGTTATTGAAGCCACTGGCTCCGCTGGAGGGTTTACTATTGCACGTCAAGCCGTGCGCCCGCGTGGCACGATAGTCCTAAAAAGCACCTACAAAGGTGATATGTCGGTGAATTTTTCCGCCCTTGTCGTTGATGAAATCACCTTAGTGGGATCACGTTGCGGCCCTTTTGCGCCTGCTTTACGCCTACTTGAAAATAAATTAATTGACCCTATTTTATTGATTGACGCTCGCTTTCCCGTTGATAAAGCGTTGCAAGCCTTTGAGCGTGCAGCCCAACAGGGGATTCTCAAAGTGTTATTGCACTTAACTTGACAATGTCACCTATTGTGCAATAATGAAAACCCAAGTTCGCCACGAGTCCTATTTTCGTTCCAGGTTCACTGGCATGAATTAGGATGTGGTTTTTGAAGGCACTTGCTTTTTAATGTGACATTGTCTATATTGACATTAGGAAACCGGCAAATTTATCATGCCCAACTCCTAATTCCTACATACATTTCCAACAACGGAGATAATTACTATGGGTTGGTTTTCATCCAGCACAACGCCAACATCCACTGACACTTTCAGCAAGCAAGAAGCTTTTTTAGGGATTGCACTGGCAACTTCAGCGGCAGATGGCGAGATTGCAGAATCAGAAGCCAAAGGCATTTTTGCTTATTTGCTGCAAATGAAAATGTTTGAAGGCATCACTGAAAAAGAACTGTCTGAGATGTTCAAAAAACTGCTGACGGTGTTAGAGAAAGAAGGTATCGGTGGTTTGGTAGCCATTGCCAAAAGCAGCCTGCCCGACGAGTTACGGGAAACCGCTTTTTGTTGCGCAGTTGACATTGCCCTGGCTGATGGCGTGATAGAAGATAGCGAAAAAGCCTTGTTGGAAGAACTTCAACAGGTTTTGGATATCTCTGAAGAGATTGGGGGCAAGATGATAGAAGTGATGATAATTAAAAATCGCGGTTAAAACTGGACAAAACCTTCAAGGTTTGGTAAACCTTGAAGGTTTTTGCCATGAAACCAAAAAACTAAATAGCCCTGTCGTGTTATACGGCAGGGCTTTTTTTTGCCTTGACAATGTCTTATGATTATTCGTTTCAGGCGAAGATGGGAACTTTGTACCAAAAACTGCCGAAGATGGGAAGGAGTACAAGGCGAACCTTGTACGAAAAACGGCGTGGTTATTGAAATGTGACATTGTCAAGTTAGTTTCGGGTCTTATTGAATTATCAGAATTAAGGAACGTGCATAAAATAACTTAGGAAACGTAAGGGTTGGAGCAACGGATTACCCCTTTGAGCCGTCATTGAAGGTAGGGGCAATCCTTTATGGTTGCCCTAATTTTTTTATGCACGTTCCTAAGGGAAATTTCATCTAACTATTATTATACAGATTAAACGTAACTCATTGATTTACTTGAATTGATTATTTTTATAAATGTAATAAAATCAAGCACTTAAGATTCAATCGGTATAATGTCTATTAAAGGAGTGTACTATGAGACAAATAATCACCGGCTTCGCAACCACACTGCTCATAAGCGGTTGTAGTTTGCTCCCCCCCACCTGCACAACCTGACATTATCCCGGTGCCCATCCTCGCACAACTGCAACAACCAAGCCATATTGGCGGATCTGAACCGAAAACTCGTCAAAAAAAACATACCGTCTAAAACCGGGTCAAAAAGTCCGCGTCACTGATACTATCAGCGGTTCCATTGCGGCCGTGGTTTATGAAATTATTTCTCCCTATTCGCAGAAAACAGAAACCTGAAAAAGTTTGGCTTTTTTTTAATTTGACAATGCCAGATTATCAGGAGAGGGACTGGCAAAACTCCGACGAACAAACAGAAATCAATAATTGACATGTCATTAGGCTATTGTAAGTTATTGATTTATAGTTTATGCCCAAAACTTTTGCAAGAGAAGAAGCTCATTCGTTTCAAGCGAACTTTGCCATTGTCAAGTTAACTCTAGGTTTGCAGTGAAATTCTCTCTAACTAACTTGTTGATTTTTAAATGGTTAATTACTCAGTCACCTTCGCCGGTTTGCTTTAGCGAACGAACGTTTTGATTTGGTTACCGTGATAATGAAACTGAAACGTTGCAGGCAGGGTTGCAAATTTAGCCCAGCGCAAATCGCGATGAGTCTAAAACGTTGCAGGTGAGGTTGCAAACCCCACCGAGCAACAAATGAAAATAAAAAGTGCCAACAAATTATCCCTACACAATACTGACAAATAGAGTTAAAATATTCGGTCCGATATTTTCTAAACCATTTTACTCAACTTTTTTTCACCACCAAAGGGGATAATTATAGGATAACCGTATGAACTTGAAACAAACATTGGGCATCCTTGTGGGTGCGGCCGGCATAATCACCGCCAGTTATGCCGATCATCGGGCCTTGTTAGTTGGTATTGATGAATACCAAGACATCAATCCACTCGTGGGCAGTAAACAAGATGTCAAAGACATGGCACAATTTATCCAATCTGAATGGGGTTATAAACGCTCGCAAATTCGCACATTAACTGATGAACAAGCCACTAGGGCGGGTATCTTGACGGCATTCGATAATTGGCTTATTAAAGGGAGTCAGCCCGGCGATAAGGTGTTGTTTTATTACAGTGGACATGGTACCTATATCAGAGATAATAATCGTGATGAAAGTGATGGTTATGATGAAGCCTTGTGTCCAGTTGATACTTCTCATTCAAAGGGAAATTTGATTCGAGATGATGAAATTCACTGGCGTTTAAAACAATTAAGGGAACGTCAGGTGATGATCATTGTTGATGCTTGTCACTCCGGCACTGTGACTAAAAGTGCGTTTGCACCAAGACGCTATGATCCAACTGTCAAAGTGCCTATTTTTGGTTGGAGACAATCGCGTCGTTCTGCGACCAAAAGTGCATTTGACCGGGGGGGTTTGGTTGAAGCACAACGAAATGTGGTTGTTTACAGTGCGGTTGCAGCCCATCAAGTGGCTTTGGTAGATACCAGTGCGAGACCTTATGGGCCCGACGGCGCTGTTTTCACGCGCCGCTTTATTCAAGGCATTCGAGATAAAAAGGCAGATCGTAATTATGATGGCAAAGTCAGTCATCAAGAAGTGTTAGCATACACGCGCCGTGAATCACAAGCGTACTGTGATACTAAGCCACGACAATGTGAACGGGGGCTGACTCCGCAACTGGAAATCAAATCAGGGAGTTCAAATGAAGATATTCGGACATGGGCGGCGATTATTAAACCGGTAATGACTGTGCCACCGTATGAGCCGGTGGAGATTTCAACAACGCCGATTACGCTATATGAGTCAGTAAATACGTCAACAATGCCGATTATGGATGATTTACAGGTTGACATTTTAGCTTCGCGCCCCCTTAATAAGGGAGCCACTATGCGATTACGAGTAACCAGTGTTCGGAAAAATGGCTATCTATTGTTATTTGATGCCAGCAGTACCGGGGGGGTGGAGACATTAAGGCGGTTATTTCCTAATCGTTTCAGTAAACCGGTTCGCATCAAAACCGGAAAACCACGGACTGTACCGGATCAAATGTCTGGTTGTGAAATTGTGGCAAAATCACCGGGGCAAAGATTACTGGTTGCGTTGCTGGCCGACAACATGAATGAATTGTCGAAATTACAGGAATCCTTCCCGGAGGTGTTTGAGCAAGTGATGTCAACCAAAGCTTATAGCTCACAATCATTAAACCAACAACTTTATCACGCTTTGCAAAAACACGTGGGTAATCGTATCGAGTGGTCAATGACAACCGTGCCTTATGAAATAATAAATTGACAATGTCATATTATCAGGAGTACAAGGCGAACCTTGTACGAAAAAACCGCATGATGATTGAAATGTGACATTGTCAAGTTAATCTTTAATTATTATTTGGGAGTTGCCTCAATAGGTTACGTTTATTTTGGGACAAGTCTATAGATGTTCAGATAATTAATTTCACAAGTCGAAGTTAGCGGGTGCTGTCCCTAAGAAGAGTTAACGGATACTATCCCATCGAGCGGGATAGCATCCGTTTCGTTATTTTTCTGAAGTATCTATATTAATAAGTTGAACTTCCTCCTGAAAAAATGTTGTGGTTGGATTATGTTGTTTAAGCCAATGATTGCAGAATGGTTAATTGTTAATTAGAATGATCCGTCAAACCTTCGAGGTTTGTGAAACCTCGAAGGTATTTTGTAAGGTTAAGGGAATTCGTAAAATACGAATAACGAATAACCATTTGTGGCTTGATAGTGTTCGACAAAAACCATTTTAAATCAAAAATAGCGTTTTTAAAAAAACTGTGGTTTTTTAAGAACTTTGATGTTTGTCAAAGCTCGATAGTCTGGCGCAGCATTTTTTTTTGCCACGACACTTATTATTAACTCATGTTACGCACTCAGCTTCCACAAGCCTCGGGATAAATCCCAAGGCTAAAAGCTTAAGTCACCTAAAGGTGACTAAAACCAACTATTAGTCGGCTTTAGCCTAATGGCACGCACGATATTTTGGTTGTGCAAGAACAGCCAGGTAAGTACTGAACCATAAATTTTCGGGTATTATGAATTTTTGCCCACCGAGTAACGTCTTTTTGTTGCCCACCGAGATGGTATAGATTTTCAGAAAAAGATTTTCAATCTAAACCTCCGAGGTTTG
>QNER01000565.1 GCA_003646175.1 Candidatus Parabeggiatoa sp. nov. 1 | reverse complement strand
TAAACCCATAAATCCTAGGGCGTTGCCCTAGGCTGGTATGTCAGCCCCTTTCAGGGGCAAAGCAATCTAAAAAAGTCTTATGCGAACTTAGTGATTGCTGTACTAGTACAGTAAAGCGGAAATATAAAGACCACCTCAGCCAACAGCTTTTCACGCCAAAATTTTTGCGCGCAAAAATTTTGGCGTGAAAGCAGTTGTCTATACGCTTCCGTAGGCTAAAGCCTACTAACCCTCTAACCCTCTTGCAGTGCCCTTTAGGGCACTTAAGCTTTTAGACAACGGCTTTAGCCGTTGGCGTTGGGGTGGTATGGAGATTTCCGCTCTCCTGTACTAGTACAACTTATTTCCGGATTTGACGGATTGATAGCAGATAACTGATAACTGATTTCGACGCAAACGTTTTCTTTTGCGTCGAACTGATAACTGATAAGGCTGCTCACAAAATATGCCAATGAACAACTTGCCACAAAGTGATACTATCGCAAAAAAAGCGATAGCATCACTTTCGTTATTGGTATTTTAGTATTTGGGAGTTGTCTAACTGATAACTGATAATTGTTTATATGAGATAATTAATAAATATGATTGAACCGGGACTGATTAAAATGGGTGGTGCGAGGCTGCTTGGCACCGCTTTCTCACCGAATGTTGCCATTTTGATAATGGGAGGCATCATTGCATGGCAATTTTGGAAAAACAGACAGCTGAAAAAAACGGCATTAATTATTGATGCCAGAGCAGAAAATGAGGCGCTTGCAACTCTGAAAACCGGCATTGATGTGTTAGTGACTGAACAGCGCGATATTTCAGTTCAAGTGGCTAAACTTCAAGAAAAGCTGTTAGAATTTAAAAAGGCGGAATCTGAGTCAGAAACTTCCATAAGGCATACGCCTATAAACGCTTTTATGAATAAGGCCTCTAGTCCCACCAAAGAACCGGCTAAATTAGCGATGTTTAAGCGGGTTATTGAAGATAATGTTAAGCTAAGAGAGACGACTTAGTTTGAGCAAGCCAGTGTAACTACCTGGAATTTCATTTGAGGGAATTGTCCAAACGGATACTATCCCATCGAGGTATAGCATCCGTAAAATCATGTTATCCGTAAAATCATGTTTAGGACTATTAACATTGATAACTTTCCCTATTACCCATTAAAGTCTTTTATAGGACTACTCATATTTTTTTACTTAATTAATTAATTGTTAAGGAGGTGTCATGTCCAATATTTTTTATGTTGGCATCGATTTGGGTACCAGTCGTTCTTGTATTGCGACTTCAACCGGTAAGCGCATATCAACAAGAACTTGTGTTGGGTATCCTAAAGACGTTATTTCAAGAAAAAGGTTTGGTAAAGATTACCTGTTTGGCGATGAGGCTTTGGATAATCGGCTGGCTCTGGATATTGTTTGGCCTCTTGCTGACGGGGTGATTCGCGAAGATGACGGTTCCCTTAAGGCGACCGAACTGGTTCTTCGACATCTCATTGCCCAAGCCATTCCTGATAAACAGGAGTCCGATAAAATTTATGCGGCAATTGGTGTGCCTGCTCAAGCAAGCATTAAGAATAAGAAGGTTATCGTAGAAGTTGCGAAGGATTTTATTGATAAAATTCTTATTGTCAGTGAAGCTTTTACGGTTGCTTATTCCATTGAACGGTTCGACGAATGCTTGATTGTTGATATCGGGGCTGGCACAACCGATTTATGTCGGATGCATGGTTCAATGCCTGAGGAAGAAGACCAGATTACCCTTGATATAGCGGGTAATTTTCTTGATAAGGTGCTGACGAAGGCCATTCTTGAGAAGTTTCCTGATGTCCAGCTGACTCCTCAGATTATCAGACGCATAAAAGAAAAGCACGGTTATGTCTCTGATACTTCTGATTTGGTCAAAGTAACGCTTACCAAGCGGGGGGTGCCGGCTGAATATGATATAACCGATATTCTCCGGGATTGCTGTTTAAAACTGACTAGCCCCATCAGTAAGGCTATACAGGATCTGGTTGGTACCTTTGATCCTGATTTCCAAGAAAGACTCCGTAATAACGTTGTTATTGCCGGTGGCGGTTCTCGACTCAAAGGACTGGAGGCTGCTGTCGAAAAAAGTCTTCTTGAATATGGTGGTGGCGATGCCATCTGTGTGCAGGATGCAGAATACTGCGGAACTGAGGGGGCATTAAAGATGTGCATAGAAATGCCTGATGAGTATTGGGAGCATATCTAGCGTTGTTTGCCGGATGGGGTTTTTTGCAACCCCATCTAGCACCTTGTCAGATTTGTTTTGTCGGGTAGGGTGCGTCTGGAGTGTTAAATTTCACCAGATTTTGGGGCCAAAGCCAGAAATCCTATTTCTTTTTCAAAATCGGATTTCTTTTTTAGAAATCCGATGAAAGCCAAAAAATCGGATTTAGATTTGCCAAAGAAATCCGATTTTGGGGAAAAATCGGATTTCTAGCTTTGGCACCGCAAAATTGATTAAAATTTAACCCCCCAGGCAACGCCCCTGGTGGGGTACTATCCCTTCGAGCGGGCAACCACGGATTGTTAGAAACCTTCAAGGTTTTGGAAACCTTGAAGGTTTTGGAAACCTTGAAGGTTTTGCCCTAATGGTTATCAAATGCTCAAGGTAACCTATTTTTGATAACTCATTGATTTTTATAGAAGGAATAAACATTATGAAAAAAGTTATCAATCAATTAGTTGTGATTACGATTTGCGGAATTTTCATCGCGTCATGCCAAAGTTCTGCCGATTCTCCAACAGACACCCCCCCTGCCGTGACAGACGGAAAATCCATCGAATCAAGTGAAGCCACATCTCTCAAAGACGCACTGAAAGCTGCCAAAACTGGAGAATACGTTGCCCCCACTGCTGAGGCTTTGCACAAAGCTGAGGCTTTATTTCTACGCACACTAAAAGGTGAACCAAGCGTAGATTTGCAAAATGCTTGGCAAGCACAAGGTTTCGCCATGCGGGCACTGACGCACAATGGCACGGATTTTACTGTGGTGCAAGAAGCTGAGGGAAAACGAACTGGACGGGGATTTTATGCGTTTCGCCAGAAAGAAAGTCTGCCCATCGCGTTACAAGCACCCCATAGCTATAAAGATTTGTACACGGGAAAAATTGCCAGTCTGTTAATGGAAGAAGGCAATTACGTTGTTGCTGGTTGGAATACCGTGCCTCGTAACGATGCTGATATGGCACACCGTGAAGATACGATCTTCCAAACCTTGGGGCGGGCATTTGCATACCAATACCCAACCGGAACGATTGTGCAATTACATGGCTTTGCCCAAGGAAAACGCAAAACCACAGCTGGAAAAACTGCCGATCTGATCTTCAGTGGCACAACCCGAGCGCCCTCTCAGCGCGTATTGGATACCGGTAACTGTTTGAAATCTAAGCTCATCGGATTTGAAGTACGCATTTATCCTCATGAAGTCAGTGAATTAGGTGGAACAACTAATAGCAACGCCAAAGATTTGCGGGAGCGTGGCTTCAACCGTTTTTTTCACGTTGAATTAAGTAAACCGTTGCGCGAAAAACTTCGTGAGGATAAGCAGGTGCGTGGGCAGTTGAGTGCGTGTTTGCAATAAATCGAGTACAACGGATTAGGGGTTAAACGGATTGTCAAGTGTTAAGTTAAGTACATCGAATCCCATGCTTACTCTCACTCTGTCTCGTTGTCCTTATCAATAACTACAAGGATTATTTATAAGAAAGGATTGGTTCGTTCTTCGATTGAGATTTTTGATGTCTCATTGTCCTTATCAATAACTACAAGGATTATTTATAATAAAGGATTTGTTCGTTCTTAGATTTAGGTTTTTTTTGTTATTTGCCTTTATTAATAACTTGACAATGTCGCATTATCAGGATACTTCGCTCCCTTTGTACGAAAAAACTTGGTTCTGAATCAGGAGTACAAGGCGAACCTGGTACGAAAAAACTTGGTTCTGATTGAAATGTGACATTGTCAAGATAGCTACAAGGATTAGATAACTACAAGGATTATTTATAAGAAAGGATTTGATCGTTCTTCGCTTTGGTTTATTGCTTATTTTTATGAATAATTATAATAACTTCTTATGTAATTAATAAAAATTCCAGTTTAAAACCCATTCTAAAGGAAAACACTAAATCCATTATTATAAGCAATCCTTGTAGTTGTTGTTATGGTTTATCCTTTCTTATAAGCAATCCTTGTAGTTGTTGTTATGGTTTATCCTTTCTTATAAACAATCCTTGTAGTTCTCACTGGTTTATCCTTTCTTATAAGCAATCCTTGTAGTTGTTGTTATGGTTTATCCTTTCTTATAAACAATCCTTGTAGTTATTATTATGTTATACCTAAATATTTGTTATTCATTGTTAATTATTGTTCCAATCTCTTTATGGCCTCTGACAAGCCACGCCGTCCTTGAAGACATCCAAATAGGCTTATCACAACCTGATGAGCTTCCCCTCCGCTGGGATAATGTCACAGAACCGCCGATTTGGGTGGATGGCGAAGCCCCGGTAGCAAATTCAAATTGGGGAGTACACCAAGTCGAATTGGAACCCTATGAATTTGTCACTGTGTGGTTGGCAGAAGGGCAATGGTTGCGTATTCGCCACCCAGAGAAATATTTTCTCGCAAATGCGTTGAAAATCGCAGTGTCTTCTGGTACCGGCTTGTATGCTGATGTGCGCGCCTACCCTGCCGAAGATGGCAAATCTTTATTGCTCACGCCTGACTTGAGTTCACCCCGGCTGGTCCGCATCACGCTTGCGCCTCAACAAGACGAAGCGGTGGCAATCGCTTTATTTACGTCGCGCCATGAACAGCCGGCTGAAATTGCACCCCAATATCAAGAGATTCCTCTGGCGACGGATAGCGTGAATTTGCAATTTGCCTATCAAACCGTTCCTGGTTCTGACGTTCCAATTACCGAAATGGCCTTTTGGTATCTTTGCAAACATTCACCAGTGACTTTGAAAGTGCAGGGCCCGACACAATTGAACCTAGAAAGCCGTTTTATTTATCCGCCCACGGAAACCGTCTTGCAACAGGCCTATCGTGTGTTTATCCGCATGGATGACCATAAGACGCGGTTGTTAGAGTTTGAGACCACCGTTGATAATCAACATCCTATTCACATTCAGGGGAAACCGGTGGTATTAGGGCGATCAGAAATGATTTATCTTAAAATACCAGAAGGTGAGCATGAGTTGCAAATCAGCAGTAGTGCGAATTTATATGCCCGCCTTATCTCGAAAGCACGAGAAGAGCGTATTGAGTATCTGGTTCCTGAAGCAAAACTCCTCCAATCTGATGTCAAGGCGGGGAGAGAAAATGCTTTACCACAACGGCTTGATCAGTTTGAAGATACATTTTGGTCTCTTGAAGCAGATAGCCCGGCCAATCTTAAAGCTTATGGCCCGGCCCAACTGCGTTTGGAAAGCCGTTTTATCCATCCAGCCACGGGTTCTGTCTGGCAATCGCAGGCTTATCGCCTATTTGTCCGCTTGAATAACAACAAGGCACAAGTGGTTGATTTTGAAACCACCCCCAACTATCAACAATCGCGAGTGGTTAATGGGCAACCACTGGTGTTAGATTTGCCAAAAGT
>QNER01000564.1 GCA_003646175.1 Candidatus Parabeggiatoa sp. nov. 1 | reverse complement strand
GTCATGGATTTCGTCCAACGTCGCGTAAACGTCCTGAGCAAACGTCAGCAATTGCGCCAACTGATTTTCAAAACGATGGCTAAAACGGATTAATTGCTGATGACGGGCTTGCCAAGCGGTTTCAGTTTGTTGCAGGTGGTGTAATTGTTGTGCAATCTGAATCAAATTCGCCGATTTGTCTTGCATCGCTTGGGTCAGATTTTCTTCAGCGGTTTTGACGGCCGTTTGCAAATTTCGCACCTGAACACATAACCCCTCTCGTTGCAACGCCGCTTGGGTTTTGTCGAGCCGCTCATCTTGGCGAATTAATTCGCGAAAAAAGAATAAAATGGCATCGCCTAATAAATTGTCATAACGCAAAAAAGCGGCTAAGGTGTCATCCACCGGTGCCATTTGCTGCATTTGCGCCAGCACCAAATCGGTGATTGCAAACGTGTCCCGATAACTGATAAACGCGGCTAAATCTTCCTCGGTGATTTCTTCAATCTGAAACAGGTTGTCTTTGTGTTTTGCGAATGTTTTCAGGGCCTTAACGATTTGCTTGCGCAGGAGTGCAAGGTTAACTTGCACGCGGGATGCTTGGATAAAGGCTTGGAAATAATGACTTTCAATTTGTTCGGCAAATTCGCGAGTGATTTTGGCGTTAAAGATTTTTTGGGTAAACGCGATTTTGTCATCAGCCACGCCAACGCTAATCGCAACAAGCGCATAGCGATAGGCGTTTTGATAACCTTCAGCGAGCAGAAAAGCACTGTCGGCAAAATGGGTTTTGATAATCGCGAGTGCTTTGCCGCCGGCTTTGGAGCCGAGTTCAACGATGGCGGGGCTGTCTAGTAAGGAGCCGAGCAAGACTTGGGTTAGGGCTGGTGATGGCATCGTAGGCGATAAAAATTGTGAATTGTGAATTGTGAATTGTGAAGTGCTAATGAAAATAGGCTTGCTGTGAAAATACCCATAACATTATTTTATTTTATAGGAATTGTTGAACTGTGAGTACAGCGAATTGACGAAATAAACGAATTTGATATTCAATGGGTAATAGGTAATGGGTAATGGGTAATGTGGGTTTATCCGTTTATACTCCAAATCCGTTGTGCTCATTGAAAACCTTAACTACAAGGATTATTTATAATAAAGGATTGGATTGCAGGAGTACAAGGCGAACCTTGTACGAAAAAACGGCTAAGTCATCAGGAGTACAAGGCGAACCTTGTACTAAAAAAAGTTTGCGATAAAGGCGACAAGGATTGTATATAATAAAGGATTGGATTGCAGCATATTTGCGAACCTTGTACTAAAAAACGGCTAAGTCATCAGGAGTACAAGGCGAACCTTGTACGAAAAAACGGCTAAGTCATCAGGAGTACAAGGCGAACCTTGTACGAAAAAAAGTGGATGATTCTGTCGAAGATGTCGAAACCGTGCAGAATATTCTAGATAGTTAAGAAGAATTTATCTTAACTAATACCTTCGCCAAAGGATTTTGAACCGGATTAAACGGATTTTAAGATTAACCGGATTTTAAACACCGCTGCGAACAAATTGGCAGCCACGCCATGAGAATCTGAGACTGAAAGCGAGTCAAAATCAATCCTGTTTATCCTTAAATCCGTTTAATCTTGTTCAATTTTTTTTGATTGGCGAATATATTGTTAACAATATTATATTTTAATTATCACGCACGTTTTTTCGTACAAGGTTCGCCTTGTACTCCTGAGAATGTACTGTGCAAAAAATGGATTGCAGGAGTACAAGGCGAACCTGGTACGAATTAATACTTCACAATTCACCATTCACCATTCACCATTTTCACCACCCCACTTCAAACTCCGCCATAATTTAGGCCTTCTTTCACCCACCGCTGTATTAACGATTGACTGTTGTCAGGATATTGTTCAAATAATATTTTGCCGGCTTCGACAATATCATCTAACATCAGTTTATCCCGTTGTAAGTCAGCAACACGCAAATTCATCACCCCTTTTTGGCGTGTGCCCAATACTTCACCTGGTCCCCGTATATCTAAATCGCGTTGTGCAATTATAAACCCATCGTGATTATCGCGGATGGTGGCTAAGCGTGATTTGGCGATTTCGACTAAAGGCGGTTGGTATAGCAGTACGCAATAACTTTGTAATGCGCCTCTACCAACACGCCCCCGCAGTTGATGTAGTTGCGCTAGTCCGAGCCGTTCTGGATTTTCAATAATCATCAAACTGGCGTTAGGCACGTCAACACCGACTTCAATGACTGTGGTTGCGACTAATAAATCAAGTTTTTTGGCTTTAAATTCTGCCATGACTTGTTCTTTTTCTTTCGCTTTGATGCGTCCATGCACAAGCCCAATTTGCAAGTTGGGCAACGCTTTTCGCAATTGTTCGGCGGTTTCTTCGGCTGCCTGAAATTGCATAGCCTCGGATTCTTCAATCAAAGTACATACCCAATAAGCTTGGCGGCTTTCATGTTGACAGACATGTTGGATCCGGGCAATGATTTCATCACGGCGCGTATTGGGGATAATCACTGTACTCACCGGGGTACGTCCAGGGGGCAATTCATCAATGATAGATGTGTCCAAATCCGCATAAGCCGTCATCGCCAATGTGCGAGGAATTGGGGTAGCTGTCATAATCAGTTGATGCGGGTAAGTCCCCTGTTGGCTGCCTTTGTCACGCAACGCTAAACGTTGATGTACACCAAAACGGTGCTGTTCATCGACAATCACTAAGCCTAACTTGGCAAATTCCACGCCTTTTTGAAATAGCGCATGAGTGCCAATCACTAACGAGGCTTGCCCGGTGCTGATTTTTTCTAAGGCTTGTTCTCGTTTTTTCTTGGTTAAACTGCCTGTCAGCCAAGTGAGTTCTATTTGCAATGGCTCTAGCCATTGTGAAAAAGTGCGCTTATGTTGTTCGGAGAGTAATTCGGTGGGTGCCATAACGGCAACTTGATAGTCTGATTCAATGGCTTGCAGCGCACTGAGGGCGGCAACGATGGTTTTGCCAGAGCCGACATCCCCTTGCAAAAGACGTTGGGTGGGATGGGTGGCGCGTAAATCGGCCGCAATTTCAGCCACCACCCGTTGTTGCGCGGTGGTGAGTTGAAAGGGTAATTGTGTCAGCAATGTTTGAGCTAATTGCCCGGCATTGTCTAAGTTGGGGGCTTTGCGATTGCGGGCACGCACTTTTAGCACATATAAACTCAGATGATGTGCCAGCAATTCTTCAAAAGCCAGCCGTCGCCGGGCAGGATGTTTACCGTCTCGCAATGCTTTGATAGAGACATCGGGCGGTGGATGATGCAAAATCTGCAAAGCCTCTGTTAACGGTAATAAGTTAAACTGCTTGCGTACCGTATCGGGTATATAATCAATAATTTCTTGTTTTTCAAAGACTTGGCTAATCAGAGAATAGAAAAGTGATTGGTTTAAATTGCTCTTGCTAGGGTATATTGGTGTTAGCTGTTCTTCTAACAAAGGAGCTGAACCCAAATCATCAATATCTTCAAATTGCGGATGCACCAATTCCAAATACTGATAACCTTGACGCACTTCACCAGAGCAACGTAAACGGATACCGGGTTTTAATTTTTCTCGTTGCGACGAATAAAAGTGAAAAAAACGCAAAATAATGGTACCCGTGTCGTCACCGAGCTTACAAACCAAGGTGGCGCGCCGTTTGCCAAATTTCATTTCAGCCGATCGGACAGTGCCTTCAATCAGTACATTTTCTCCGACTTTTAAATCGGTGATAGGTTTAATTTGGGTACGATCTTCATAGCGCAACGGTAAATGAAATAGCATATCTTCCACCGTCTGGATGCCAAGACGCGCTAATTGTTCGGCTATTTGTTTGCCGACACCGTGCAGAGTTGTTACGAGTGTAGTCATTTTATTAAAGTGGAAAGGAGAAAGGGGATCGCTCCAAGGGGAAAGGAAAATCTATCGTTTTTAATTTTTTTAATTTTGGGGTTTTGTGCTGCTTTTCAGCCAACCGATTATTCTTTGGTAAAAAGGTGGGCAACAAAAAGACGTTACCCACCCTACATTTAAATAAGCACGGAAAAATCTTTGGTAAAAATGTGGGCAACAAAAAGACGTTACCCACCCTACATTAGCTAAAAAGTTTATACCAATGCCATGTAAGCCATTGATTTTATTTAACTCATTATTTTTATAAATGTAATAAGTGTCATAAAATAAAATAATAGCGTTTATACCGATTTAATCTAACCCACGGTTCTTGGAGTCCAAAATTTATTTTGGAAATCGCACCTTTGGTATATTCTTTTGGAGAAATAGCTTAAGATTAAATCGGTATAGCGTCTAATCATAGGTGTTCGTTATTATTGTAAATGACGGATTTTTAATAAAAAATGTTTATGATGAATTTTATTTTGACAACCTTAACTTGAACGGCAATAATCATTCACCATTCATCATTCATCATTCATCATTCATCATTAAATGAGAAATTTTAAAATCCCGAGCACCTATGAGCGTCTAATATTCAATTTGTATCATGTTGATTTTCCTTTCCCCTTTTTCCTTATTGAGGCAGTACTAAAATAGCGTCCATTTCCACCGCAGCGTCCTTAGGCAGGGCGGCTACACCAACAACTGCCCGTGCTGGGTAAGGCTGCTGAAAATATTCAGCCATAATTTTATTCACTTCTGCAAAATGATTCAAATCTGTCAAAAAGATATTTAATTTGACGATATCCGCCAAATTGCCACCGGCTGCTTGTGCAACCGCTTGCAGATTGGTAAAAACTTGATGAATTTGGGCTGCCATATCGCCAGTCTGCAAAGCCATAGTTTCGGGCACTAAAGGTATCTGCCCAGATAGATAGACGGTGTTATTGGCTTTAACCGCTTGTGAATAGGTACCTATTGCTTGCGGGGCTTTGGGTGTATTGATGATATCAAATGGCATAAATTTCTCCGTTTCTGTTGTTGGTATTTGACGGTTGTTATCCTTTTTTGGGAGATAAGTAAAATATATTATACAATTAGATAGCTCAAAAGGGGCTGGGCGAAAATGGGCTAGGGGAAAGGTATAAATTGATTTATTTTATTTCAATGAGTTAATTTCAAAGAGGATGGGTGTCAATTAACCCCGCGTTTATTTCTATAAATGGTTGTTTAATAAACAATTTTTTAGTTGTCTCTTTTCGCTATCCAATTTGCCTTTAGTAAAGGTATTAAAGATAATTAAACTGTTATATATTATTACATCTATGTACAGGATAAAAAATTGTAACAATTGAGCCTCTTGCAAAACTCTTTTTCAGGCAAAAGTTTTTCGGAGAAAAACTTTTGCCTGAAAAACGTTCCCCAGGTTTCACCTGGGGCTATTCACATTCAACCCCTACGGGGTTGGACTGCCCCAGCTTTCATCACTGGCTGTTAACTTTTAAAAATTTTTAACTACTCAGCCCTGAAAGGGCACTTTATTAAAGCCCAGGGCAGCGCCCTGGGAATCTGCGCCCTTTCAGGGCTATCACGTCGTGAACACCTGCACCTGGGGCGTTGCCCCAGGCTATAATAATTCGCCCCGTTGGGGCTGAGAATCTGCGCCCTTTCAGGGCTCTCACGTCGTGAACACCTGCACCTGGGGCGT
>QNER01000563.1 GCA_003646175.1 Candidatus Parabeggiatoa sp. nov. 1 | reverse complement strand
TACATGTTCCAAAACATCCAAACAAATAATGGCATCAAAGGAATGGTCATCAAAAGTTATTTGTTCAATGTCTTGATGACAATCACAGTTGTATTTGCCGTAATTCATTACGGGTTGATAACCTGCTGCGATATAGTTTTTTCCATTAAACCATGATTCGTAGGGACGAAGTTCTTTGACAAGCCGCTGTGAGGTGGCAATATCTAAAATAGTATTAGAGGTTTCAACAAGTTTTTTGAGGCATTCAGCAAATATTGCTTCTGGTTTTCCACCCATTAACATGAAAATTTCTCCACAATTATGTTAGAGTTGTCCGAAAATAAGGGTTTTGTGAATTTAACTATTTGTTTTTATTCGCTAAAAGTTTATTTACGGACAAGTCTGTTATTCTATTTAACCCAAGTTGCTACCTATGAGTAAGTGATTTATTTTCTTAGTCTTGATTTTTTGCCCACTCAAAACCTTGCAGACGTAACTGATTTATTTATAAGAGGTCATGGGGTTATAAGTGGCAACTTGAGTTATTTAATAGCTAAAATCCGATTACTTTTAGGCGTTTCAGAAAGAATTTCTAATTTGGCAAATCTATTCATAAGTTCTTTTTCACCTTCTGTAGATTTCCTAATATCCATTATAAGATGCCCCCCCTTATTCATAACATTATAAACTTGATCTACATAAGTAGATACTGGATAGTGGAACCCCCAAGAAATAAGCGAAATAACAAGATCAACTCTTGTTGGTATTTTAATACTATTATCAGACTTAACATCTAAAAGATGTATCTGACTCTTGGATATGGCATTTTGTTGTAATAAATCTTTAGCTACATCAAGGGAATTGTAGAAAGCCCCACGTTTTTCATAATGATAATATACGTTTTTATTAACGCTCGTCTTATCAAGTAAGTAAAACTCTGTTATTGGATTACGGTGGTAATGTCTATGCAGTAATACATCTATACCACCAACACCACAACCAACATCTAATATTGCGGAACACTTGTTTGGAAGCCAGCTTTTTATCTCTTCATATTCACCCCGCATGTCCTCATTAAAAACCTGTTTTACTTTTTCTTTACGAAAAAAAGACTCCCATATAACAAATCTATTAAATAAAGGTTGTGGGCTTAATTTGTTCAAAACACGGTATATTGGATTCTTTGGAAACAATAAATAAGCCGTTCTTTGAAACAAAATGTACTTAATCGCATCGTTTGGAATGTCGATGTTAACAGATATTTTGTCATTTGACATAGGGTTACACTTGCTCGCTGTGTTTTAGTAGTTTACTGGATATCTTGAATTACCTATCACTTTTGGAAATAAAAAAATTATATAATGTTTGAATAATTCGCTCTGATGCTTTTCCATCACCATAAGGGTTATTCTTCTTCGACATTTTTTTATAAAGTTCAGGATCTAAAAGTATTCGACTTGATGTTTCAAAAATCGTTTGTGGTTCTACACCCACTAAAATAGCATTCTTGCCTAGTAATGCTTCTGGTCTTTCCGTAGCTTCTCGCATAACCAACACTGGCTTTCCCAAGGATGGCGCTTCTTCTTGTATCCCTCCAGAATCTGTTATAATCATATAAGATCGATTCATTAGATAAACAAAAGGGGCATAGTCCAACGGATCAATGATAAAAATGTTGGGATGATTAGCCAAAATAGTTGTTACTGGCTTACGAACATTAGGGTTCAAATGAGCAGGATAAATAAAACTAACATCTGGAAAACGGTTAGCAAGTAAACTTATTCCTTCACAAATATTTAAAAAGTTTTTCCCGAAATTTTCACGTCGGTGTGCTGTGATTAAAACGATTTTTTGTTGTGGGTCTTTTATTGCTGTCAGTGCTTGTTGGTATTGCTCTTGCCATTCATCAGGTTCCTTATTTCGCACCATTTCCTTGACCATCAGCAAGGCATCAATAACCGTATTGCCCGTTAGTGATATATATTTTTCAGGAATATTTTCTTTTAATAAATTTTTAATACTTGTTTCAGTTGGACAAAAGTGAAATCTAGCTAATCTATCAACTATCACTCTGTTTGCTTCTTCTGGAAATGGTGCAGTTAATGTTCCGGTACGAAGACCCGCTTCTACGTGCCCAATTGGAATATTCATATAAAATGCTGATATGCTCGCAGCCATTGTTGTCGTTGTGTCTCCGTGAACCAGTATCACATCTGGTTTTATTGTTCTATATAGATCACGCATCCCCAACAAAACAAGAGACGTGATATCATAAAGATCTTGGTTAGGTTTCATAATGTTCAGATCATAATCAGGAATTATATTGAAGATATTTAAAACCTGAACAAGCATCTCTTTATGTTGAGAAGTCACACAAACCTTTGAAATAAAGCGAGGATCAGAATCTAATCTTTTTAAAATTGGTGCCATTTTAATACCTTCTGGTCTTGTTCCAAAAACCGAAAGTACTTTAATTTTTACTATATCACTATCAATACTACACATAAAATCTACTTTATCCACCATGTTTATTGGTAACAGTCAGCAATTATCCGTCCCACTATCACTTTCCAATCATAATTCTCACGCACAAATTTTTGAGCATTGTCTGATATTCGCTTTAATTCCACTGGAGGCCTATTTTGAATTTCCACTAATTGATCTATTAACGCCTCATATTGCCAATTCTGAAGCTGTTTAGGTGCTGCATAATCAGAATGTCCTTTTTCAAAAATATTAATAATAAAACCAGTTTGCCCATCACTTACAAAATCAGGAAAAGCACCAACATTCGTACACACGACGATGCAACCCATTGACATACTCTCCAAAGCCGCAAGACTGGTAGATTCTGCGGTTGACATAAAAATAACAACATCAACTTGCCCAAGAATCTTTACAACTTCATTGTGAGCTAATGAGCCAAGTAAGTCAATTGAATTCATCAGATCGTTACTTTTAATCTTTGATTGAATGATAGGCATTAATCTTCCATCGCCTACAACTTTAAGGAAGAAAGATAATTGTTTTTTCCTAGTGCCTAGCGCGTCAATAACAAACTGAACCCCATTTTTTGGCACTAACCTTCTGAGCGTTGCCAATCTTATACAGGCAGTCACTCTATCGAAACTCCTATCAGGTGGGGATGAGAAAGCATTGGTATCAACACCATTTTCAATCAATACTATTTTATCTGCTGAACTATACCGAAGTGCTACATGTTTCATTTCTTGGCTAGTTGCAACAATACGATTAGCGAAATTCAATGAGACATAGCGATAAATTCTTTTTAGCCAAGATTTTCCCACTGATGAATCCAAAGTCCCAAAGCCATGCAAAGTGATAACAACCCGCTTTCTTAAAAGCTTCCCGGCTAAAACAGAAATGAATGCTAAAAAGGAACTATAATGTACATGAATTAAATCAAATTTCCGAGCATGGAAAATTAATCTGATTATCCATATTGGCAGTTTAGCAAAATCTTTTTTTCCATAACTCATTTGGTATCTGTGAATTTTGCAAATCTCACCATTTTTATCGGTTATGATCTTATTAGATGGTGTGCCAGTTATAATTTCGATATAACATCCCCTCTCAATCAACTGTTTTGTAAGATAATAAACATGCATTTCTGCCCCACCAATAAGTGGTAAGTAGGTTTCTTGAAGTAGTAAGATCTTTTTATTTATTGAGGACATAAACGGTGCCAATTCCTAAATTTCTGAAAAAATAACTATTTCTTAAATTATTTAAGTTAGCATTAATGTAAGGAAAAGCCAGCGATTGTGCTTCGTAATCTACGACATTAAAGCCAACTTTCCTGATCGACTGCTTACTTACCCATGGAAATCTGAAAATATGGATTAGATTTTTCTTACCAGCGTAACCTTCATTCACACCGATTTGTCTTGTTATCAATGCCCATAAGACTCTTAAAATGCCAAACGGCACGGCATATATTGTCCGTTTACTTACCTTCCAATAGGTATCGCCTCCCAATAGAGCCCAAGAACAAGGGTTTAAACAGGTAGGAACAGCAATAATAGCATGTTTTTTGGTTACACGATAAATTTCTTGCAAGCCTTTATCAAAATCTGGTAAATGTTCTAAAACATGATTACTCACCACACAATCAAACGAGTTAGTATCAAAAGGTAAATTCTCGGCATCGCCAACTTGAAAAGTTAATAAGCCTTTTTCTATATCTAATTTTTTGGCTTTCTCAATGGCTGACTCAATATTCGGCAATGAAAAATCAACCCCGGTTACAATGGCTCCCTTTTTTGCCATAAGAATTGATAAAACGCCTTCACCACAACCTGCATCTAATACTTTCATACCGGGCTTGATATGTTTAAGAATACTATCATAGATATCCCGATGAACTTTCCGCCTTATAGGGTAAGGCGAATTAAATCGTTTATCAAATATCTGATCATGGTATGTCGCATAAAAATCTTTCAGGTCATTTTTCAATTGTACCTCCAACCATCCTCATTTCCTTTAGACAAATCCACAACAAGCCCAGATAACCCACAGCCCACGCACTAGCCAATAAAATCGCCATGCCAGCACTACCATAAATAGGTGTTACAAAGAGACTAGAAAAGATAAATAACATGCCCACCGCGATTGCTAATAAAAGATTTTCCTTCAATTTATTTAAAGCAAGTACCATTGGCTGTACCCAAAAAAGAGACATTGCTACACTAACACCAACCATCAGCAAGGAAAATGGAATAGAGGCATCGGCAAAATCGTTGCCATAAACCCACGTTATTATCATTTTAGCACTTATTATAGCTAAAACCAATCCAACTAAAATAGCTGGGATCCAAACCTTTGAAAGTTTGATAAGCCCTGTCTTAATATTGGCATATCTTTTTGAAACAATGAGTTCGTTTATATCCTGATAGATGACTGAGGCTAATGATCCACCCACCGATTGAATCATTGTGACAAGATTTTTTGCTAAGCGGTATAATCCCACTTCAGCATCCGTTCTATAGTAGCCAAGGATTAGTATATCACCATTTTTCACCAGCGTTGTTACCATGCTAGAGAGATAGGTGATATTCATAAATGTCCAAAACCCCGATAAATCACTACGCTTGGTAACACATTGTCTCCAGTTTATTTTTAATATAGATATTTTATACACGGTGTGAAGTTTCCAGATCAGAAAAACACTGTTTACCATAAACCGCCCAAACCGGATCAATAAATATAATGCAACCAGCCACACCAGATTAAGCAAATTAATTTGCCACAATAAGATTACGCCTAATAGCTGTAATATCGCAAAAATGACCGGTAATACCGCGAGTAATTTAAAATATTTCAAATCTCTTGCCACGCTATACCAAGTAGCATCAAGGAAAGTCCCTAATACCGTTGCGCCATATATCCAGTAAATCAGTATGGATTCTTCGCCACCGGAAATAAATTTGGCAGCCAAAGGTGCAGCGGCCACTATCGCCGTAAAAGCCAGAAGACTGGTCGCAAAATCGACTAGAATGGCTGTGCCTAAAAGTTGTTCTAAGGATGATAGCTCGTTTTTATGTTTGTATTCCACTAGGTAACGGGTTAGCGGCTCAGACGTTCTGAAACTGAGAAACGCTTTTATCATACCACAAAAAGTCATCAC
>QNER01000562.1 GCA_003646175.1 Candidatus Parabeggiatoa sp. nov. 1 | reverse complement strand
TTTCATTTTTCATTTTTCATTTTTCATTTTTCATTTTTCATTAGCCTTTAAAGTGGGCCAGCTTGTAGAAATGATAGGCCTCGTTTTGCCAATGGCCCACATTTTAATAAACAAATGCCTTTTGGAGATTACGTTGCTTATTTTAAAACAGCAATAACGACAAGGATTGTATTTTAGAACGGATTTAAACCCAAGCACTTAAACTCTTCGTGATGTTATTAGTTAGCAGAAGCTAGACTATCACTCTTACCACCTATCCGCGCCAGAAATTTTCAACACTGAGACACGGAGTTACACGGAGTTTCACAGAGAATTTCTTTGGCTTTATGACTCTGTGAGACTCTGTGGTACTCTGTGAACTCGGCCTTGGAAAAATAATGGCTTTTACTTTCCTGATAGGTGGTAAGGACTATCACTAAACGACATTCCCAATAACGTGTTGGACTCCACGAACACTACACTTGAAATATCCTTTTTTATATACAATCCTTGTAGTTGCTGTTTTCGATAGGGCCATCAATCAAATTGAGTTAATCTATTTGCCAACATGGCCCTCAAACCGCTTTGGAAAGACACCTTGGCATGGTAAACACTTCACGAACACTACACTTGAAATATCCTTTTTTATATACAATCCTTGTAGTTGTTGGTTTAAAATCCGCATCGATATACAATCCTTGTAGTTCACTGATATCGAGAAATTCTCACTATGTTGACTCTACCTAATTATCAAATAAGCACTCAAATTTACGAAAGTGCCAACTCCCTCGTTTATCGGGGAGTACGAAACGAGGATAATCAACCTGTTATCCTCAAAGTCCTCAAAGAAGACTATCCAACGCCGGAAGAATTAACGCGCTATCGGCAAGAATATGACATCACGCGCCGACTAGCCGATTTGGATGGCGTTGTCAAGGCTTATGGCCTCGAAAAACACCAAAATACGCTGATGATATGCCTAGAGGATTTTGGTGCTGAGTCTCTTAAAATCTGGCAAGACGAGCAGCGCACTTTTACCCTTGATGAATTACTCACGTTTGCCATCCGTGCCACCGAGATTTTGGGACAAATTCAGGGACAAAATATTATCCATAAGGATATTAACCCCTCAAATATTATTTTGAATCCCAATACCAAAGTGCTGAAAATCATCGACTTTGGGATTTCCACCCAATTCTCAAAGCAACATCTCACGCTTAAAAACCCGGATGTCTTAGAAGGTACTTTAGCATACATGTCCCCAGAAAAAACAGGGCGTATGAATCGCGCTTTGGACTATCGCACCGATTTTTATTCATTAGGGGCCACTTTTTACGAATTATTCACCGGAATTGTGCCTTTTGAATCAACAGATGCGATGGAATTAGTCCATTGCCATATTGCCAAACAACCTACGCCACCCGATCAAATCAATCCCGATTTGCCGAGTGCCATTTCTAATATTATTCTGAAATTGCTAGAAAAAACCGCAGAAGCACGTTATCAAAGTGCCTGGGGTATCAAGGCCGATTTAAAGGAGTGCAAACTTCAGTTTGCGAAAACGGGTAAAATTAGTCACTTTAGTCTGGCCCAAAAAGACCTTTCAGATCGTTTTCAAATTCCGCAAAAACTCTATGGACGCGAACCTGAAATAGACACGTTACTTGCGGCCTTTGAACGGGTGGCTTCTGGAAAAGCAGAAATCATGCTAGTTGCTGGCTATTCAGGTATTGGTAAATCCGTGCTTGTTAAAGAAATTTACCGCTCGCTTACCAAAAAACAGGGCTATTTCATTTCTGGAAAATTTGACCAATACCTGCGTAATATTCCCTATAGTGCGGTTGTCAATGCGTTTAAAGAATTAGTCCAACTTTTGTTAACAGAAAATGAACAACAACTTTCGGTTTGGAAAGAAAAACTCTTAACCGCGTTGGGGCCTAACGGACAAGTGATTATTGATGTTCTTCCCGAAATCGAATGGATTATTGGGCCACAACCGGCAGTACTTCAACTCGGACCAACCGAGTCTAAAAACCGCTTTAATCTTGTGTTTCAAAACTTTATGCGGGTGTTTTGCCAACCAGAACATCCCTTAGTCATGTTTTTGGATGATTTGCAATGGGTCGATTCTGCAACGCTCAAATTATTAGAGTTAGTCACGACAGATAGGGATAACACGGCCCTCTTTTTGATTGGGGCTTATCGGGATAACGAAGTTGATGCAACCCATCCCTTAATCACAACACGGGATAAACTCCGTTCGATTAGTGTCACTATTAACCAAATCACCTTAAAGCCTTTAGCTTTTGAACATATTAACCAATTGATTGCCGAGAGTTTGCATCATAACTTGAAAGCGGTGAGCGCGTTGACAGATTTGGTGAGGCGTAAAACCGGCGGCAATCCATTTTTTGTCAATCAATTTCTTCAGACACTGTATGAAGAAGATTTGCTTCATTTTGTGAACCCAACATTTGAGCAAAAGGGCCATTGGCAATGGGATATTGAAGAAATTGAAGCCATCAACATCACTGATAATGTCGTGGAGTTGATGATTGGCAAGTTGAAAAAATTGCCCGAATCCGCGCAACAAATTTTACGCTTGGCAGCGTGTATAGGTAACCGTTTTGATTTGGACACTTTGTCTATCATTTATGAAAAATCGCCCGCTGAGACTTTCCAAAACCTGATGCCGGTTTTGGCGGAAGGCTTAATATTGCCCCTATCCGAACCAGAAATGAGCGGTGATAACATTCAGAATTCACAATTCCTAATTCACAATTCACAATTCCTACATGATCGCGTCCAACAAGCCGCTTATGCCTTGATTGATGATGAACAGAAACAAGCCGTCCATTTACAAATAGGCCGTTTGCTGTTGAAAAATACACCTGCCAGCGCGTTAGAAGAAAAAGTTCTTGAGATTGTAGCTCATTTTAATTATAGCTTTGAATTGCTCAATAATCAAATCGAACGGCTTGAAATAGCTCAACTGAATTTGATGGCCGGGCAAAAAGCGAAGAAGGCAACGGCTTATGGGGCTGCGGTCAACTACTTAACAGTTGGACGGGAATGTTTAACCGATAAGAGTTGGGAAAGTGAATATGACTTGACGCTCAATCTGTATGTGGAAGCAGTGAAAGTGGAGTATATTAATGGCCATCATGAACAAGCAAACCAGCTCTCTGATATTGTTCTACAACAAGCTAAGATATTGTTAGATAAAGTCAAAGTCTACAATATTCAAATCCCGTTTTATACTACCCAAAACCGGATGCAAGAGGCACTAGATACCGGGCTACAAGTCTTAGAAATGCTAGGTATTTCCTTATTATATTCCCCCCCTGAAATATTGGCCGTTGAAGAACTCTACACGCTACCTGAAATGACTGATCCCACTCAACTAGCGGCTTTAAAAATATTAGTTTCTTTCTACGCCCCAGCCCTGATTACTAAACCTTCATTAATACCACCGGTGGTTTTTACGATGGTTCATTTGTGTGCCACCGGTGGAAATTCACCTCAAGCCGCTTTTGCTTATGTTTTTTATGGTGTCATTTTGTGTGGCATGGGACACATTGAGTCAGGTTATCAGTTTGGAAAATTGGCCTTAAAGGTATTAGAAGAATTTGGGGCTAAAAACCTTAAATGTAAAGTGCATCACTTATACAATGCTTTAATAAGGCACTGGAACGAATGTGCGGGAAATTCCATAGAGGCATTGCGTGACAACATTCAAGTGGGTATGGAAATCGGCGATATCGAATTTGCCGGTTACAGTATTTTGGATTATTGCTCTAATATCTTCTTAACCGGAGAAGTGTTGGAAAAAGTTCGTCAAGAACATGAGCAATATATTACCAAGCTCCAACAAAATAAACAGGAATATTCAGGTTATTACGCGAAAATATGGGCACAATTGGTCCTGAATCTAAGCCGTGAAACGGAGGATAAGTTTTGCTTGAATGGCCTGTTATTTAATGAAACAAGTATACCTCTTTTACAAAAGGCGAATAATTTTACGCCACTCTTTTGCGTTTATTTGGGCAAAAGTATGCTCAGCTACTGGTTTAAAGACTACAAGAGTGCTGTTGCCAATGCGATACAAGCAGAACAGTACCAACACTCTATGGCAACATTGATGCCGGTTGCCCAACATCCTTTTTACTATTCCCTAGCACTTCTCGCTCAATATTCTATCGCTACTCGTTGTGAGCAAGCAGAATATATAGAAAAAATAGCTGTAAACCAACATAAAATGGCACTTTGGGCTAACAATGCGCCGATGAATTATCAACACAAGTACGATTTGGTAGAAGCAGAAAAAGCGCGTGTCTTAGGAGAAAATTGGAAAGCCGCTGAGCTATACGAAAAAGCGATTGCCGGTGCTAAAGAAAATGAATATCTCCATGAAGAAGCCCTAGCTTACGAATTAGCCGCCGAATTTTATTTAGGGCGTGGCATGGAAAAAATTGCCCAAACCTATATGAGAGAAGCACACTATCGCTATCAACAATGGGGCGCTTTGGCGAAAGTAGATAATTTAGAAACCCGATATCCACAATGGTTGGCCCCAAAAACCATTTCTCGCCAGATAACAACGAATTCTACCATTTCAGGAACAAGAATGGCTTCAACTTCGACAAAAGCCGGTTTAGAATGGCTAGATTTGAACAGTCTCATGAAGGCAGCCCAAACCCTATCTGGGGAAATCGTTTTGAGCCGACTCTTAGAAAAAATGATGCACATCGTGATTGAAAATGCTGGTGCTGAAAAAGGATTTCTGTTACTTCCTCAACAAGAACAATGGTTTATAGAAGCAGAATGTCATCTGGATAGCGGGGAAGTCAAAGTCTTACAATCTCTTCCGATTGATAACCAGCACCTTGCTGAGACAATTATCCGTTATGTGATTCGCACTCAAGAAAATGTTGTTTTGAATAATGTCTGTATTGAAGGACAATTCACTCGTGATCCTTATATTATTTCACAACACCCTAAATCCGTTTTGTGTGTGCCATTGGTTAATCAAGGACAATTGACGGGGATTTTGTATTTAGAAAACAATTTGACGACGGATGCTTTTACGCCAGAAAGTTTAGAAGTGCTAAAAGTCCTCTCTTCCCAACTCGCCATTTCTATTGAAAACGCACTTTTATATCGGACATTAAAACAAAAAGTGGAAGAGCGCACGGTGCAACTTGCCAAAGCCAATCAAGAAATTACGGCCCTCAACGAGAAGCTCAAAGAAGAAAATCTCCGCATGAGTGCCGAATTAGATATCTCTCGTCAACTCCAACAAATGCTACTGCCCAAAGACGAAGAACTTGAGGCCATTGACGGTTTAGACATCGCCGGCTTTATGGAACCGGCCGATGAAGTCGGTGGCGATTATTACGACGTACTTCAACATTCGGGACGTGTTCTATTTGGTATTGGTGATGTCACTGGGCATGGTTTAGAAAGCGGTGCATTAGCCATTATGGTACAATCATCAGTGCGGACTCTACTCGCCAATAATGAGACAGATCCGGTCAAAATTTTCAGTGCGCTTAACCAGATGGTTTTCCACAACGTTCAACGAATGAAAGCGGAAAAAAGTTTGACATTGGCTTTAGTCGATTATAACGAGAACCAACTTTATTTA
>QNER01000561.1 GCA_003646175.1 Candidatus Parabeggiatoa sp. nov. 1 | reverse complement strand
TAAATAAGGATTTGTGAATTTAACGGTTGGTTTTTATTTGTTAAAATTGACGAACAAGTTTATTAAGGATTTTGGCAGATAGAGAAGGCCGATACCGCAAAAGTGCAAAAGTGATACTATCGCAAAAACCGCGATAGCATCACGAAATACTTTAAAATCAAACGATTATAACTTTTTTCCCGTACATAGCCCAGCAATGGTGCAAACCGTATTACTAAACTCCGTCGCCACCATTAAGTCAAGATTTGCCAATTTGCGCTGCCATGCGGATTCAGATTCTGGAATCTCGTCATCCTCAATCACTTGGCGCAAATACTCTTCCAATCGCCGCTGATCAAGTTGATCAAATCCCCGTCCAGAAACCGGCAAGGATTCCGCATGTAACAGCCCGCCAGACTGAAATAAACGCAATTGCTGTTCTCGACTCGCCAAACGGCTTGTGTTTCCAAAGCGAATATAAATTTCTTCGCGATCATGATGTTTCACCACATAAGGTTTGGCGACACCTATCCCTACTGTCACCACCGCAACTCGTTTGCAGTCTGCCATCGCCACTTCTTCATAAAATAACCAAACACCGTATCCATCAACCATTCTTGTAGATTATCTCGCTGTATGCCGGTGATGGTGCCTTCATCTTCTACGCCTAACAAGACACGCCTCCCTTGAAAATTAGCCAAAGCGACAAATTCTTTAGCGAGTTGTTCCGGGCGCAGATTATCGCGTTTAAACTCAATACCTGAGTTTTCACCTGCTATGATGATTTCAGACAATTCGGTGCGGTTTATCATAACTAAAACTCGTAAGTGGGTACGCAAAAATTTTTCTAGCAGCGCCAGAAATTGTCTTTTCGAGGCTAACATTTTTGCGCGCAAAAACTTGAACCTCGAAATCAGAATTTTCAGAATTTAAGAATTTTCAGAATAAGAATAAATATTAACCAGAAGATTTCACAAACAGGTAGTCACCACCAAGTAGTGATGAAGTTGATTGATACTATTAATAACAAATTGATTTATAAGTATTTTTATTAAAAACGGTTTTCAAAATTAACGGATACTATCCCTAAGAAGGGATAGCATCCGTTTCGTTACATTATTTTTCTGAAAAACTATAGATAAATAATTTCAGTTAGAAACCGTAAAGCGTTTTGCAAACGCTTTACGGTTTTGCCCTAAATATTTTATGAACGTCTATAGGAAGGTTTTATTCGGTTAATTCTGAAAATTCTGATTGAGAGGCAAAAGTTTGCTAGAAAAATTTTGCCTATCAGACAGTTTGCGATGATTTTACTGGAAGTACAACTTCTTGTCTTCCTTTGACGGATTGATTTTGTTAAGGCGGAAGTGGCTCAATGTATTCTCCAAAGCTTCGAGGACAATGAAGCATAACCTCTTATTTCATTTTCACCCAGAAAAGGGAGCGAAGTATATTTAATTAAACGCCTGATCTACGGATAATCAGAAATAATCAGAAAATTGTCGTGTTTCATTCGTTGTAATGGGTGGTAAGCGTTTTACCAGTAAATTCTTGTAACTACTCAGCCCCAACGGGGCGAATTATTATAGCCTGGGGCAACGCCCCAGGTGCTGAAAGGGCGCAAGTTCCTAGGGCGCAAGTTCCTAGGGCGCTGCCCTAGGCTTTAATAAAGCGCCCTTTCAGGGCTGAGTAGTTACAAATCCTTTGGTAGTCCCCAAAAAGTAGTGATATTCGATGTTCAAGTTTTTTTTACCACCCATTAAAACTACAAAGATTGTTTGCTTATGAAAGGATAATAATTCTAATCAAAGATTTTTCGACTGTTCGCGTTCTCTGTAAAGTGAAAATCCGATTTTTTGAAAAATCCGTGATATTTTGGCATTTCCAGTTATAAACCTTCAAGGTTTTTTCAACGCTTTACGGTTTTGCCCTAAATTTGGCATTTCCAGTTATAAACCTTCAAGGTTTTTTCAACGCTTTACGGTTTTGCCCTAAATCCTTTATTATAAACAATCCTTGTAGTTATTACGGTTAATCCTTGGTTATAAATAATCCATGTAGTTATTGCATTAATAAAAATCCGGGAATGAAGCCAATCCATTGTACTGCACACAAAAAAATACCCCGACAAGCCTTTTACCAGCAAAGCCTGTCGGGGTAAATTATTTCAATAAAAAAAGGACGGATGCTTAATAATCAAGCACTTATCCATAATAATTTGAGCATCGCGTCATAAGTATTTTCCTTAATGACCTCTGGCCACCCTTAGGATGGAGAAGCGGGTACCAATGGAATCACAATCACACCGCCACCGCCGCCGCCTAACCCAGGACCAGCAGAACCAGGTGTCGTTGTGGTGATCTCTACCGCTGTGCTAGTATATGTGGTGGTACTGGCACCGCGTGAGACTGTGGCTGTGGCTACCCTCGTAACTATTCGGGTTGCAATACTGCTAGCAGAACGTCCCTTATTACGTCCCTTACTTTTTATTCCCGGCGTGTTTTGGACTGCCCGCACTACAGTGGTGGTCGCAACCGCTACCGATGATGTGACTACCGGTGTTCCTAACGAGGGTGCATCTATATAATATTGGTTCACAGTAACTGTTGTCGTTGTTTGGGTAATCCTCGACCTTATGCGACCGCGGCCCTGTATTACACGGATGATGACGATGGTTTCCACGAATGTAAACGAGATGACGGTTCCCTCCGGGTACACCGTGTTATCCCCCGTCTTGATTGCAATAGCTGCGCCACGATCACCAAGTTCACCACTTGTATAAACGGCTTGGCCTTGGTGAAGCTCAAAGGTCGCGCCGTCGTCGGTTCCGTCGTCTGAGAAGTTGTATTTCTCAATAGTCAGCATCGACTCATCGTAGATATCCCACATTGTGCCATCTTTCAGGAGCAACACCACGGAACCATCACCGATGGTTTCAATGGTGTCACCCTCATAAATAGGGCTCCCGCTAGTGAGTTGGCGTTCTCCCGCATCAGATTTCGCAAACACTTGGCCCTGCACTAAATTTCTTTGCACTGTGCCAATGGGGGTGGTGGCTTGCACTGCTGAAACCAAGCACATAAACCCAAACAGGGCTGCACTTGTCAGCGTGGCTAAAAGTCGTTTCATAACAACCTCCTAATGGATGTTTTAGTCAATAGTGCATGAACAAAAACCATTTGTACGTTTTCATATTTATCAGAACATCGATCTAAAAAGTTCTCGTTCAGGCACTAAGTAGTAAACAACAAGTGACTCAACAATGTCAGTTTTTGATAAACGTCTTTACCCATCAAAATTATTAAGATAATGATTAATTGATAGAGCAAATTTTTATCAAGAATTGTCCTGACTCCAAATATTCAGAAAAAATACCCTTTCAAAGTTTGGCAAACATTCAAGAACTGGGAACAAATATTTTTTCTGGATAAATTGAGTATAGCAGATTTTAAAAACAAAGTTTGCTCAAGCCTAACTTTTACCATGGCACAGACGCGGAGAAAAACAAAGATGATGAAAGTTGACAGTGGTAAGTATACACATAAGTACCTGTGCAAGAGTTTTCAGGTATTTTGGATACAAAAGTAATTGTTTTTGTTATGTTTATTTGTAACTACTCAGCCCCAACGGGGCGAATTATTATAGCCTGGGGCAACGCCCCAGGCGCAGGTGTTTATGATGTGAAAGCCCTTTCTGGGCGCATTAAAAAAATGGCCCCTTCCCTTCACCCAGGGCGCTGCCCTGGGCTTTAATAAAGCGCCCTTTCAGGGCTGAGTAGTTACGTTTATTTTTTTTTTATGGAATACTATGGTTATAAAAATTGAGGCTCAAGTTGTTTTCTAACCCATTGACGAAAAGTTTTTGTCATCCTCAATTCACCATACCGTTTGCCGTCTTGTAAAAACCGGGGTATTTCAGCTACGTTAATCTGTGTAAACGCCAGACTGTGTTGACAAAGTGCGTATTCACCATCAACTAATTGATAAATAAACAATTTATGACCATCATAACGCCAAAATTCTGGTACACCCATTGCCGCATAAAGTTGTAATTTAGACAACGCAGACTGTGTGTGTTCGACTCCTACTACCAAATCAGGGGGCGGATCACGGTTTAAATCTATTGGTTCTTTGTCTCTGACTTGTGCCTCGTGCTGAATGTAATAACATGAATCCGGTTCTACCCCTCGTTCCAAATCATCGCGCTTACAAGTAAAGGAGCCGGTTCTGGCAAACTCTAAATCTATAGTTTGTAAGAATAATAATTTCAGTTATAAACCTTCAAGGTTTTGGAAACCTTGAAGGTTTTGCCCTAACCAATAACACAACAATTAAGCCTTCAATCATGCGATTAGATTTTTCATGGCTTGATGCAGGTGCGATGATTTCTAAGTATCCTTGGTTATAGGCGAGTCGTGATGAACGGTGTTCACCTAATTCGTCAAGGAGATTTTTAAACATTTGCCAACTCAAGTTTTGTAGCAAAACACGTTGTTCTCCAGCCGTTGGCAAGTAGGTACGATCTATCATTGTTTATTACTCTGAAGTGCTTGCAAAACGCCAAAATTTTGGGAATTAGGCATTGATTGATAAATTAAATAGACTCAATAAAAACGAATGATGAATGGTGAATGGTGAATGGTGAATGGTGAATGATGATGAATGATTTTTATCGCTTTTTAGAAAAACATTTGGGCGAAAAAATTCCCCATTCCCAATAACTAAGTAGAAAACAGTCGTTGCCACCAACGTTTACGATTGGCGGGCGTTGGCGCATCATCCGTAATGGACTGTGGGGGAATGCGCGTCAATAACCAACGCGGTGGAACAACGGTACCGCTAGAACCACAAGTCGCGCCAAGATTGTTCGGATCAAATATCTTGACCATGGCAGGTGTTTTTTTATCATCCGCATAGACAATCCCACAATAATCAAAATCGTGTTCTTGATGCAGTAATTTATCAACCTCTTGGATAAATTTGTTCAACGCTGCGGCCTCTACGGGCACTGTTGGCACGGTTTCCCCAACAAAATAAATATACCACCCGTTTGGCTGCGCTTTAACCTGATCCCATAACTGAACTAATTGGGGCCAGCGCAACATATTAATAAAACGGCCTTGGTAATGTTGTTGAAAGGTCATAATCAATTATCAGTTCGGCGCAAAAGTTTTTGCGCGCAAAACTTTTGCGTCGAAATCAGTTAGGGGATTCTTTTAACGGATGCTATCCCTTCGGGGGATAGTATCCGTCGCGGTTACACGGAAGAAACGGATGCTATCCCTTCGGGGGATAGTATCCGTCGCGGTTACACGGAAGAAATGGATGCTATCCCTTCGGGGGATAGTATCCGTCACAGTTACACAAGAGAAACGGATGCTATCCCTTCGGGGGATAGTATCCGTCGCGGTTACACGGGAGAAACGGATGCTATCCCTTCGGGGGATAGTATCCGTCGCGGTGACACTTCGGGAGAAACGGATGCTATCCCTTCGGGGGATAGTATCCGTCACAGTTACACAGGAAAAACGGATGCTATCCCTTCGGGGGATAGTATCCGTCACGGTGACACTTGACAACAGATACTATCCCGGCAAAAAAAAGGGATAGCATCTGTCACGTTTTAAATAGTATCCGTCGCGGTGACAC
>QNER01000560.1 GCA_003646175.1 Candidatus Parabeggiatoa sp. nov. 1 | reverse complement strand
TAATCGTTTGATTTTAAAGTATTTATTTCGTGATGCTATCGCTTTTTTGGCGATAGTATCACTTTTGCGAATGGTATTTCGTGATGCTATCGCTTTTTTGGCGATAGTATCACTTTTTTGGCTCAAATCAATCTATCCCAAGACTTAAAAGCAGCGATAAAATCTGGTTATTTTTTAGTGATACTATCGCCAAAAAAAGCGATAGCATCACGACTTGAACACTTTTTTGTCCTGTACAAAGAAAAAATAGACCATCAGCTCATGCCAGACTGATACTATCCCGAAAAGGGATTGCATCAGTGAAAGAAAGGCTGGCATATTCTTTTGAGGAAATCACCTAAATTGAACGGTGATGATTAATCCGTCCAATCCGTCAATCTGTTGTACTCAGTTGTTTTAATTCCCACCGCTTGAACGCCGATTGACAAGCGCGAGAAATCCGATTTTTGCTAAAAATCGGATTTCTTTAACGTTTGGGTGGTACGGAATTATTATTCATCTGTTCGCCAACATTTCAACGCACTCCCAATTTTCAGGCACACCATACTTTTGAAAATACTCGCAGCGTTTGAGATAAACCTGTGCCGCTTTATCCTTATCATTTACTTGCAAGACTTTTTCAAAAAAGGCTTTGGCATCAAGGAATTCTTTTGAATGATACAACATAAAACCATACTCAAAATCGTCATGCGTTTGGTTTTTTAGGGCAATACTTTCAGAAGGTTGTGCATCGTACACTTCATAGACAGTAACCACATCAGACTTTCCTTTAACTTTCACGGCATCAATTACTCGAATCTGATACTGCGAAGGATCAACTAATTTCAAATAGGTTTGATAGGTGATGAGCAGTGACGTGTGGTAGATTTTCGTCAAACCTTCCACTCGTGACGCTAAATTCACCGCATCCGAAATCACTGTGCTATCCATACGATTTTTGTTACCAATGGTGCCAAGCATCAATTGTCCAGTATTCACGCCAATACCAATGGAAATGGGTTGTAAACCTTTTGGTTGCCGCATTTTATTGTAGGTGGCAAGTGTTTTTAACATCGCAATCGAGCCACGCACCGCATCATCGGCACAATTTGAAAACAGTGCCATAATGGCATCACCGATATATTTATCAATAAAACCGTGATATTGATCAATAATCGGCTCCATTTTACCCAAGTAATCATTGAGAAAATCAAAATTTTCCTGTGGTGTCATTTTCTCTGAAAGAGAGGTAAAGCCACGAATATCGGAAAACAAGATAGTCATTTATTTTTCCACTTGATCGCCTAGCTGAGCCTCAATAATGCTTTGTTTGTCTAACAGGCTTAAAAATTCATGGGGCACAAAACGTTCATAAGCTTGGTTAAGCTTTTGAAGTTCAGTGGTAAATTGTTTCCGATCAGTTTCAGCTTGTTTGCGGATCGTGATATCTTGCAAGGTACTAATTGCATAAGCAATGTGACCGTTTTTATCAAACAAGGGCGTGCCCAAAATTTCCACCGAGATAATCTGATCGGGTTGGTGAATTTCCACATCATCAACAATTGCACTTTTGCCTTTCAATGCTTGCACAATAGGCAAGTTTTCATAAGGATATATCTGATCAGTGCCCACCTTCTGAAGTCGATAACCGGAAGACAATTGTTCGATTGTTGCATCAGGGATAACGCTTTTACCCAAAAATTGCTTTACCCTTTGGTTGGCGTAGAAAAGTTTGCCACTGGCATCAAGCACAACCACACCAACGGGTATAGCCTCTAGGAATTGAGTGAGTTTTTTATTAGTGATCTCAAGTTCATCCATGAGATCAAGATTTTCGGCTTTGATGCGCTGGTTAAGGGCGGTAATTTCCTGATGCGCTTGGAACAGCAAGTCATCACCCTTTTTTAATTTCATGATAATGTGAAACAAAAGTACCAAGAAATTCAACAAAACCAACACCATACCACCAGTTTGGATAATCTGTAATTGTTTGGCTTTGCGATTAGTCATCGACTCTAATTCAGAAGTCAAGCGATTCATCAAGTCCAACAGTTTGAGATTATGCTGGGAAGCGTAAGCGACTGCGGCTTGCAGCGTTTCAGTCGTCACCGTTTTTTCCGCCGTCAAAATGGGCCACAGTTTTTCCCGATAAGGTGCCCAGAGTTCTATCCCTTGCTTGACGATACGCTTTGTTTTGTCAGTCTTAACCGCTTTTAGGAATACCGGCCGTTCATCACCGCCAATAACCATTCGACCAGAATTAAAACCGGCAAAGGTTTCGTCAAACCGTTGGTAGGCGAGTCGCAACTCTTGCAACGACGCACTCATATCTTTGCCCCCCTCCGATTCAACATAAATTTGCAACAGTGCTTTAGCCATTTTCTGCAAGAGCAGACGCTGACTGCCCGAAAGGTTGATGCTAAGAGTACCTTGCGAGATTTCTGAAGAGATAACAAAATTAGAAATAAGAACACCAAGATCAAGGACTAAAAATAAAGTCGCAGAGATCAGGATGGCGTGATATTTGTTTTTTCCTTGGAGATTATGGTTTGGTGTTTTCATTTGAGTCAGGTTTAAAATAGGAGTCGGCCAGATTTTAGGAGTCCAAGATTTATCTTGGACGTCCAAGATAAATCTTGGACTCCTGCCAAAATGATACTTAATTTGCCTTATGTTTATTTTTGTGCCATATTTAAATAAACCAAGAGCAGTCTTATGTTCTAATGTTCCAGGTAGTTACACTGGCTATATTAATTTCGCACCGAAGGGGCTTTAAAATTAATTTTTATTTTTTAGGAGGTAAAACATGCGTTATATTAACAAGTTAGCCTTTGCCGTTGCTTTCGCCGGCAGTTGCTCGGTATCTGCGACGGTGGCTACATTGGAGGACTTGTCAGAAACGAGTATGCTCGTTCTGATGGACAGTGCCAGAACGATAAACACTGCCGCTGACGGTATTGTGTTACAGCTTACCCCAAATCCTGAGAATCCGTTAGGAAGTGCCTTTGGTCATCTCACGGTGAGTACTTCGCGTTTTAGTACGTTTTTTAAATTTAGAAGAACTCAGCCCAGCAATGGGGAAGTCAAAGGACTGGCTTTTGTCATCATACAACCTGCTACTCCCAACAGTGATGGGGGTATTATCAAAGTGGAATTTGACACGCAGAATCATACCAACGCTGTGGGTATCAACATCAATGGTAAATCCAGTGCCAGTACTCGTATTCCGGCCTTTGAGAACAGTAATACTTGGCACGTTTTGATAGATTATGAGGCTGGCCGATTAGAAGTGCGTATGAACGAAACGGGTGAACGTCCCTCTGACCGTTTGTTGAGACGTTCAGTTAACCTGTCAGAAATTCTCGGTGGCAACCTTCGAGCCTATCTTGGCTTTACCACCGGTACCGGGATAGCTTATGGAAATGACGATATTTCCCAAGTGGATACCGGGACTGGATCGGTTTATGATAACTATGACATTCTCAGATGGTCATACCGCGATGAATTGGCACTGAAAAGTATTGTTAAACAGTGCCAAGTTTACGGTGTCCATGACGAAAAGCTCAATGACACTCAATTTTTCACCGTAAATCCGTTAACTGGGAAAACCAAAAAGCTGGGTTCCCTCCACAGTGATTACGATATTGAAAGTTTAGCCATCCATCCTCATACCGAGAAACTCTATGCCGCATCCAGTAAGGATAGCGACAACCCGGGGATGCTCTATGAAGTGGATAAACAAACGGGTAAACTGACTTCCATTGGTCACACCGGCTTTGCTGAAGTTGATAGTCTCGCATTTGCGCCCGATGGTACTTTATGGGGTCGGACCCCTGAAGGGTTTATTACGATTGATCTTGACACCGGTGTCGGCACATTGGTAATTCCCTACGCAGAAACAGAGATCAAAGCCATCGCTTTTAGTCCTGATGGTCAGCGGGTTTATGCTGTGCAAAACACTACCCTGTTGAATTATGATAGCGCAACCTTGACGACTTCTGAGTGTGCATTGCCGGGTAAAGTGGAAGCACTGGAATTGGTAGGTGACATTCTGTATTTTAGCAGCCATGACAAAGAACAACTGACTTACCAAGGCTTGAATGTTGAGACTTGCGAAGTGTTTGACACGGGCATTAAGTTCACGTTTGATGATGTTGAAGGCCTTGCGTGGACGAAGCGAGCTTGTCTCGACGAGCGCAATATCATCAAGCAAGTCAAAGCGACGCTAGAAACAGAACCGGTGCCGGCCGGCGGTGAAGTGGTTGATGACATTGCTGCTTGGATTCATCCCACTAATCCAGCTCTGAGCACGGTGATTGGTACGCAAAAACATGGCGGTTTGGTGGTTTATAATTTAGCCGGACAGCAAATTCAATATTTGCAAGATGGCCGAATGACGCATGTTGATCTACGCTATGATTTTCCATTGGGTGGGGAAACGGTGACATTGGTTGCGGCCAGTAACAGGGCGACTAACAGCATTGCATTATACAAAGTCAATCCGTTATCCCGCTTCCTTTCAAATGTCGCAACCAGTACAACCACTTTGCCAACTGAACTTGCTGGCCTGTGCATGTACCGTCACCCATTGACAAATAAATACTATGTGTTTGTCAATGACAAAAGCGGCAATGTTGAACAATGGCAAGTGTTTGATAACGGAAGCGGACAGATGAATACGTCGATGGTACGCAACTTCAGCGTCGGCTCGCCAACGGCAGGATGCGTGGCTGATGATCGGCTCGGCCAATTGTACATTGGAGAAAAAAGGGTGGGCATTTGGAAATATAATGCTGAACCGGCCGGTGGAAACGCTCGCACCCAAGTCGATACGACAGGTGTAGGCGGTCATATCATTGCCGACGTGGCCGGACTCACTCTTTACAACGGGGAACAAGAGAGCGGCTATCTCATTGCTTCCAGCCAACGCAATAATACGTTCGTGATTTACCAACGTTCTGGCAACAATGACTATTTCGGCCGCTTCCAAATTGTTGCCAATAATGCTTTGAAGGTTGATGAAGTATCTGATACCAAGGGTATTGATGTGATAGAGGTACCGCTGGGCACTGCTTTTCCTCATGGTGTTTTTATCGCTCAAGATAGTTGGAATAGCAGCCCGAATGAGAACCAAAACTTTAAATTAGTCCCTGTGGAAGATATTGCTAAGGTTTTTGGGCTGCAATAACTCGCTTGATAAGAGAAATCCGATTTTTCGAAAACAGTTCGTAGGGTGGGCAACGTCTTTTTGTTGCCCACCAAACGTCTTTACAAAGCCGGCCCCAAAATATGTCACACTCGACTCGCAAGTTTTTCCACCTCTTTAATATAACTACAAGGATTGCTTATAAAAAAGGATAAGATCGTGACAGACGTTAATGGCACGCACGATAGGAAATCAGTTCCAGGGGCAACGCCCCTGGAACTTAATTCAATTATATTTAATCGTAACTACTCAGCCCTGAAAGGGCGCTTTATTAAAGCCCAGGGCAGCGCCCTGGGAACCCCATTTTAATGCGCCCTTTCAGCACCTGGGGCGTTGCCCCAGGCTATAATAATTCGCCCTTTCAGGGCACCTGGGGCGTTGCCCCAGGCTATAATAATTCGCCCTTTCAGGGCACCTGGGGCGTTGCCCCAGGCTATAATAATT
>QNER01000559.1 GCA_003646175.1 Candidatus Parabeggiatoa sp. nov. 1 | reverse complement strand
TAAAGTAAAGTAAAGTAAAGTAAAGTAAAGTAAAGTAAAGTAAAGTAAAGTAAAGTAAAGTAAAGTAAAGTAAAGTAAAGTAAAGTAAAGTAAAGTAAAATAAAATAAAATTGTAATTGTTTGTTTGTAAATTGTAGTGTTTTTAGTTAGTCTTTTTAGTAGCATACTTCTCACTCATCTTGATACCCTTCTCTCTTGATACTCCTCTCTCTTGATATCCTTCTCCTTCTTTGATACCATTTTTCACCATATTAGCCGTTAACACCAGGGCAGGGCGCGCAGAAAATAAAATAAAATAACTTATTCTGCACTATCTATAAATTAATTTATTATAGCAATTACAATTAAATTAAATTATTATAGCTTGTAGTCTCTTTTAAAAGTAGTGGTCAGGATGATGTTGAACATAATAAGATACATAAGAAGAATATTCGTAATATTCGTATCGTAATGAAAAATCGTGATTGTGCCCTAGTACACTGTCAAATTTGTTTGTCGGGTTGATAGTTCGCTAACCATAAGAAGATTATAAAATATAATATAATATAATATAATATAATATAAAATAAAATAATATATAATATAAAATAAAAATATCCTGTATTCAAATGACTGAAATCCACAATCCACACCTGTATGTTTTAATGGTATTTGATGGGGGATATCTGTTTGTTCCTCAAGATGACGTGCATTCTGTGGAAATTATTGCCGATGTGCAAATAACACGTACTGATATGGGTGCCGTTGGGTGGTTTTTTGGGCATGGGTTAGAATCACAGGTGTTTTGTCTGGCTTACGATTTGTCTTTATTGGTAGATGTCCCTGAAAACCATGAGTATTTTATTTTGCTTAAATCAGAAGAACAACCTTTGGGAATTACCTGTCAAGAGGTGGAAAATATCAACTTCAAACAAAGGCATCTCTACCCACAAAAGCTGCCCAAAGCAATGAAAACTCTTGAATCACCCATCACCCACCTGCTGATTTATCAAGACAAGGTAGCTTGTGTTTGTAGCGGCACAGCTTTAATAAAACATTTATCAAGTATCGTGTCGCCGTTTTCTTCTGCATCTAAGCCAATAAAAACTGAAACGAAAACTGAAAATGACTGAAGAAGTTGCAAAAAACAGCCGAGCATGGCTATTAGATTTTGGTAGAGGTTTACAAGCTGCAGTAGGTCACCATGAAATGTGGCAAGTACTTATATCGCCAGTGTTATTTGAGGTACCTTGCACACTAACATACTGTAGCGAAGTTTTAGTCTTTCAAGATCGTATCTTGCCAGTACTGGATATGTCCAACCTGCTAGAGGGAGAGAAAACTATCCCGGTGACAAGTTCAGTCGTCGGGATTGCAATTTACCAAGATGAGCCAACCCATCCTATCCATTATGCCGGATTGCATTTGGCAACTAGGCCGCAAAGTATTTATGTCAGTGATAATCAAGCTTGTGATTTGCCAGCCCATCAACCAGATTGGGAGCCTTTGGCCCTCTCCTGTTTTTTCCACAAGGGCAGAACTATTCCAATTATCGAACTAGCCTATCTTTTTTCCGAAGAATTCAATACCAAAATGTTACAAATTAAAAAATGAAAAATATGTGGTGGGAAGATTGAGGTTTACAAATACCGAGATTGCTTTTTTTTTAGTGACCACTGAAATTAAATAAAATGTAATCAAAAGAATGAGGATCTTGTAAAACGAATGTAACTTATTAAATTATAAAAGCCAATAAAATAAACTACTTATGAATGAATGATAATTTGCAAGAAGCTATAAAAACTAAGCCATCAATCCTTAACTCAAGCCTCTCAATCCTTTCTTGTAAAAAAACTCAATTTTGCCAAGTAAACAGTTCCCCTTTGTTCACCTCTTTCGATATTCGACCCACTCTCATTTCAAGTGCACTAACTTGTAATGACAATTCACGAACCTATTATTTTATTTATTTTATAAATAAACATTTTATAAATAAACACCATATCAACACCGTAACCACCAAAACTTATCAAAATGGTAGAGAAAATACCAATAAATGCCTTGGCTTTCCCATTTTAAAATTACACGGACTGTTTTGAATTTGTCATTTCTTCCTATTTTTTATTTTAACAGATTTAGGGGGGTGTCCCACCCATTTATCCTACAGTCGTTTAAAATTTCTAGAATCTAATAGATTGATGTATAATTAAAATTTAATAATTAAAAAACTTTGTAAGCAATCACTATAGTTGGTTTACAAATATCAGTATGAAAAAGATCATTAGAAAAAGGAAAATCCAATGAGTATCCATGTGAAAGTGCCAATTAGTACAGAAGTTATCGAATTAAATCCTGATTGTAAAATAAGCGGTGCATACGAGGATAAGAGATTGGTTATAACAATAGGGTAACTCCAAAAAATTAACATACCAATAACTAGCATTATGAATAGCTTTCCAAATACGGCGTTCTAATTCAAACGATGAGGTGCTGGTATATCATTATTTGGGAGTTTAGACACTCGTAACCAAAATCATCACATTTGTAGGGATAGTTCGAGCGGTGTCTCTCTATTGGGGTAATTCGTCTCGCTTTGAGGTTCAACACCGATTCTCACAGAAATTTAATTCTCAAAATTCGTAGTTACGCGAGTTCTACTTATTTATTTTTCAATGAGTTACAACTACAAACAATACTTAGGTGAAAAGCAAAAAAAATTATCATAGTCATTAGGGACTACGCCTCAAATAACTTACGCGCTATCAACAAATACTATATCTTGAAGAAAATAGTATTTGTAGCTGCCTAAATTTCAAACGAGGTATTTTCTTGACAGCCTTGTCCCTTAGGTTTTCTTAAAAAGACGATTTATTGAAGAAATAATTTTTTTGCTGGACTTCCATGGGATCTTTTTTTGTGCTTATCGCCTAAAGGGTGTGAATAACCCATGCGTTTTATTGTGATTTTTTCAACACTGTTATTAATTTTCTTTGTCGTAATTGCTTTGAGTGCCGTTCAGTTCCATCATACCCAACTATTGACTTCCATTTCTCTATCTCCATTTGTGATCGGAACAGTTATTGCATAAATTTTAATTTTTGTTATTTAATAGATTTTTTATAAAGTCATCATCCGACATTCACGGGGTAAACATACAGCAAAAGCTCGCCGGGCAAACCCTTCTTTGGAAACCCACCAATTATTGAGGCATTATAACAACATAAAAAGTAATTAGACCTGCAAAAAGTGTTCCTATCACTATTGATTTATCTCCATACCCTCGAACGAAGAAATCCTCTTCGAATAGCCTACACATTAATTCCCGCACCGATACCTGATAATAAACAAATAAACACTTTCCGTCATAAAAGAGGTTTCAACCGATTGTAAATGGGCGCATCCGACAGTTGGGGGAGGAAATGTTGGGACGGTTCATCCCACTGTGAAGTAGAGGAGGATATTTGTAGTCCCCTTTCCCTTTAAACATCACAATACTCAGGGAATGGTGAATTTAGAGGGCGCAAATATCTATTCCGAAAATCACAAACAGCTGAACCATCCCGGAATGTTAAAAAATTTGATGTTAAAAAATTTGTAATGACTCAACTTTTGTCATTGTGAGCGCATCGCACGAGGAATTTCAGACCCCAAACGCCCGTGTACCTTTTCATGGACTAAGGGCTTGGTGGAGCAATTGGAGTCCTCCCCCAACTAGCAGATACGCCCATTGTAAATATCTGCTCAATTCTAAATATTTTTTCCGTTGAGGCCGTAAAAGGACTCTCGATCTTTGGCAATAAACTTTCCATATAAGTAAGTTATGTCAGGCACAAAATTTATATATCAATATATTGTAAGTACCCGTCCATTATTAAAAAATAAAGTGAATAAAAACAATCGTTTTCGTAGTCAAAATACCGAAAAACTTCTAGACGGGTACTTACCTAAAAAATCTATCATCAATAACGAAATAAATATCCCATATTCATTGAAATTTAACTAACTCAACCTAAAATAGCCGCACCCTAATGAAGTAATGAAGACATATTTCCCCACCTATCTGTAGTACCTACTCAGTATTTATCGTTTGTTTATTATCAATCAGTAGAACGAAAATCCGTTTAAAATCTGTGTTTGTTTAATTCAAACGGAGAATTTTGGCGATGGCCTTACAACATCAAAAAATGGGTTGAAAGCGTTTGAGAATTTTTAGGCCATCTTGGGCCTTTTGTGAGCAACCTTTTCGTTTTGTAGTATAAGGCCATGTTGTTACAAATTATTTGTTCATGGTTTTCTAAAAACTTATGAAAATCAACCCGTTGACAAAGTTTTCAAACTACTGATTATGTCTTTTCAATCATATTCTTTTGTTTTATTACCATAAAATTTTGATAGGATACGTTTTTGGCCTATCTGTGACACTCAAACATGGGGGCGCAAAAACTGAAATTTTGTGGATAGATGGAGCAAAAAAAAAAGCACTGTTAATAACAGTGCTTTTTAATATAAATTTAGTCTGCTTTCTTTATGAGCAGATTTGTTGGGGGGAGGTAGGTGGATAATTGCTATTCCCGCGCAACACACAGATGCGGAAATGAAAAAAATGGTAGCGAGGGCAGGATTTGAACCTACGACCTTCGGGTTATGCATACCAACTACAGTTTTCACTGCCTAAGCCGAAACTTAGTTTGTGGTCCGGATCTTCTCTTTACCCTCAGCTTAAACTGTTAGGGTACCTTCCGTCAGATCTCTACACCTTCTCCAATGATTAATAATTAGAGCTTGGCTCGGGATTGCCATTTAACAGGTTCCCCCGAATTTGAAAGGTCAACACATAAGAGTTTTCCCTTATGCCGCCCAATTGCAACGTTTTAGCGTTGCCGTTAAGCCCGACGAGCTGCCAGACTGCTCCACCTCGCATCTGATAATTACAATGTAATTGCGTTATAAGAATAACACCTTATCTGAAATTTGCAACCCCTTTTTTCAAAAGAAAAGACATTACATTATTTACAATTATACTGATTTTTGTGTCAATGCTAATTTCAATTAGTGCGACCCGTTCCCAGCGAAATTAGCCTAAAGCTATATAAGATGGGAGCTTAAGAGAAATCTTAAGGATAACTTAAATGATGTGTGCTCGAAAGTCAGCACCAGACGTACAGCCGTCTGAGCGAAAACTTCCCACATTGGTTAGTTTAATCAACTTTCTGGTGAAGCTGGGATAATGGCATTCAACGGGATAGTCAACAATCGCGATAATGTCTAGATCGTTACTAGGATTATGTGCAAACAGAACTATTGGAATAAAACCTCTTAAAATTAGAATTACATAGTTGACGGATGTGGTAATAAGCTATTATGGCATGGATTTGAAATAAAAAATGCGCTGTCTATAAAGAATAGCAGGGGTATAGATAGAATCTAAGGTCACATATAACCTTCATTTTGGAACGGGGTAATCCGCAATAAGGGCTAGGGTCTGAAAAGGCTCAGATGGAAACGGGGTTTGATTAACCGGCGTCAATTGTGGACCGGATTGTGTAAGAAGCCAAGGCCTATCTGTAATGGGTAGGATATGCTGACGTACACACTTTTAAGTTTAAATAGACAATATCAATTTAAACAAATACCGAGTGCAAACACTTGTG
>QNER01000558.1 GCA_003646175.1 Candidatus Parabeggiatoa sp. nov. 1 | reverse complement strand
GGGGGGCAACCACAAGGGATTGCCCCTACAATATATCATTAAATGTAGGGGCAATCCTTTATGGTTGCCCCTCTGGACTCATTTTGAAGCGTTGTGCGTAACATGAGATACATAAGTCAAAACGTACAAATATTATTTAAAATCAAATGCTTAAATACTTACTTATGTATAACGATGAGCAGAAAGCATGAGGCTAAAACCGTCATTCAAAAGAGCAACAGCACGCGGGGTTTCGCTACTCGATGTGCTTAGGCGCAAGCCTTGGACAGGGGGGAGACGGATTGACGATGTAATGGCACGCACGATAGACAAGTTTTTTGTGCCCAAAAAACGTTAGCCGCGAATTGTGAATTGTGTTCCCTATAGAAAGTTTTTCTAGAAAAACTTCTATAGCAAATTGTGAATTATGAAAAACCCGACAAACAACCGTAAGAGAAATTGGTATAAATAATAACTATGTACCGGACAAAAATTATAACAGATTGATTTTAAAGTATTTTGTGATGCTATCGCTTTGCGTGAGTCACACTTTTCCGGTTCACAATCATCCTTATCTAGTGCCAAAATCCTTAATGAGTAAAAAATATTGATGCAATAACCAGTGCTTAACCAGTGCTATTGTTTGAGTGATACTATCGCAAAAAAAGCGATAGCATCACGGCTTTAACACTTCTTTGTCCTGTACACAGAAATAATAACTCCTTTTCATCACCCTTTGAAAAATGGGATTTTTCCTGCCATTATATTTACGAAGTGTACTGCGTTTTTTTTGCGTTTATACTTTGCTCCCTTGAAAAGGGTGAAAATGAAATAAGAGGTTGTGGTTTACTTCCGTTCGCATGTCTATCGACGTTGAGCGACATCCGCGTTAAAAAATAAATCCGTTAAATCCGTAAAGAAGTTGTACTTCCAGTATAACCGCACTGGCGCAGTTATTTTAACTGCCAATTCCCAATATCCGCATTGATGCCGGTGCCATCGGGTTGTCCATCCACCCCTAACGAATAAATATCAACATTGCCGTGTATCCCGGGGCTGAGATAATTATAAGGAAACCCCCACGGATCGATAGGTACGCTGTCCAAATAGCCATCTTCTTTCCATTGACGAGGCTCAGGTGGTATCATCGTTTTTGTGACAAGGGCTTCTAACCCTTGATCCGTCGTGGGATAAGCGTAGTTATTCAATTTATACATTTTCAACGCTTGTTCTATAACGCGAATATCGTTTTTGGCTTGAGTTCTACGGGCTATTTCAGTGTGGCCGGTAATCCTGGGTACCAGAAACCCAGCCAGAATGCCCAAAATCACGACAACAACCATGACTTCAATAAGCGTAAAACCCTGATTTAAATTGTTTTTTAACATTTTTTCACCGCTATTTCAAAGGTTTAACGGAGTCCAATCGTCGCGAAAGTTGACAGCATCGCTCCAACTTTCGCGACGATTTTAGTTTGGGCTATTTGAAAATTAGGAATTAGGAATTAGGAACTATAAACTACCATTTTTTTCATATCGTGAGTTCAGCTTACTTTTCAATGACTTAGCACTACTTTTTGAAATAAAAAACTTAACTTTAATTATTAAATAATATAAAATAAAACGATTTTATATTTTAAACCTATAGATGTTCAGAAAAATAGCGTAACGAAACGGATGCTATCCCTTCTTTGGGATAGTATCCGTTATAGTATCCGTTAACTTTGGCTTATGAAATTAATTATCTGAACAGCTATATGTACAGGACAAAAATTGTAATCGTTTGATTTTAAAGTATTTCGTGATGCTATCGCTTTGCGATAGTATCACTTTTGCACTTTTGCGGTATCACCCTTCTCTATGTGCCAAAATCTTTAATATAGATGTTCAGATAAATAGTTTCACGGATAGCATCCCATCGAGTAGGATACTATCCGTCACGACTTGTGAAATTTTTTTCTGAAAAATATTTGTCCGTAAATTTTAGCGAATAAAAACAAACCATTAAATTCACAACCCCTTATTTAATCAAAAAGATCATTGTAATAACCAGTGCTATTGTTTTAGTGATACTATCGCAAAAAGTGATAGCATCACGGCTTGAACACTTTTTTGTCCTGTACATAGATTTTAAACTGCACAGTTATTGTTATTATTAATGGCATTTTTGGCATTTTTTACCACAGTCGCTGCGAGAAAAACATTGAAAAGTTATGGTTTTATAACTGACTGATACATCAGATATGAATTGTAACGACTTGATAGGCAAAAAGTTTTATAACTCACGTTAATATCATAACTTGAACCACTCATTGCAGATACCGCCACTTTGCCAAGTTGCCGTATTCTTTGTGCGCGTACCGCATACATGTACTTGTGCGGTTTGTGGGGTGGATTATACTGAACCAAGTGATAAATAAAAACCAAATTTTTGGAAAAAACGTGGTTTTTCCGGCGAGAAAGCGGCGACAGTGACTCACCCTTATGGATTTTTACCAATTAGAATAGGGGTAGCGAAAAGATTCAATCTCAAAGGGTGAGCCACCGTTTCAAATATCAAAGGGCGCATTCCCTTGTTGAAGAGTAATCAATGTTGACTTGGCGATTTTTACTCCGCTGCCTGATAGGCACTTCAAAATAACGTCTTTATAAATCAATGACTTATAAAAATGTTCCGTTTTTTGGGAATGCGCCCGTATCAAATTGAAACTTCAAAGCCCATCCACCATTTTTAAATTTAACGGCACATAAATCGAAGATTGTAAGAATTTTGTTTTGAGGAAAATGGGCTTCATGGGTAATAGGTAATTGATAATTGTGACTTATCAACGGGTTATTTAATAACCGGTGGTTTTTTTAAGAAAAATAAATTTGGCACGATAAACTTTGGGGAGTCCCGTGTTCAAGGCTTTAAAGGCGTAAAGGTTTTGGATCAAAAATAGATTTTTATGAAAAACAATCACTGAAGCCCATTACCAAAGCCCTCCCCAAAATCAGTTACAATCAGCTATATCTGAACGTCTATTTTCACGGAGATTAGCCCTTAGGCGGTTTGCAGCCGCTAAAGTCTCGACTCCACATCTGAACGTCTACATAAAAATTGTTGTATTTACATGCAATTATTTGCTTTTGGCCTTAATCATACCACCGCCCCGGTTGAAATACGTGAACAAGTTAATTTCACCCCAGCGCGGCTCCGACATGCGTTGCATGATCTTATTGAGCGTGACTTAGCCCAAGAAGTTGTGATTATATCTACTTGTAATCGCAGCGAATTATATTGTGGGCTTGGATGTGACACCCGGCCTGCTATTATCAATTGGCTCAGTCACTATCACAATGTGCCTAGTCAGTCACTACAAGCACATTTGTACACTTATCAACAAACCGAGGCAGTGCGTCATTTGTTACGGGTGGCATGCGGGTTAAATTCCATGATTCTTGGTGAGCCGCAGATTTTGGGGCAAATAAAATCGGCTTACAATACAGCTTGTGAAGAAGGCACGACTGATCGATTGCTGAATAAATTGTTTCAACACAGTTTTTCTGTCGCAAAACAAGTGCGTACAGACACGGCGATTGGATCAAGCCCGGTGTCAGTCGCCTTTGCCGCGGTGCGATTAGCGCAGCAAATTTTTGGTGACTTAAGTGGCAATACCGCCTTACTGATTGGCGCGGGGGAAACCATTGAATTGGCAGCGCGGCATTTACATGAAAGCCGTTTGAAACGCATGATTGTTGCAAATCGTACCATAGAACGCGCTCGCCAACTGGCTAAAGAATTTTCTGGCTACGCGATTACCCTAGAGGAAATCCCCGTCCATCTCGCAGAAGCCGATGTCGTGATTTCGTCCACCGCCAGCCCTTTACCCATTTTGACTCAAGCAGAAGTGAAACAAGCGATTAAACTTCGCAAACACCGTCCTATGTTTATGGTAGACATTGCCGTACCACGCGATATTGATCCGACGGTGGGAAAATTGGAAGATGTTTATTTATACAGTGTCGATGATTTAAACGAAGTGATACAAGAAAATTTACGCTCCCGTGAACAAGCTGCGCTGAAAGCGGAAGAAATTATTAACACACAAGTCACCCACTTTATGGGCTGGTGGAATTCTCTGGATGTGGTGGGGACTATTTGTCTTATGCGTGATCAAGCCCAAGAAGCCCGCCACAAGCTAGCAAGCAAAGCTAAACGTATGATTGATAATGAAAAATCGCCTTATGATGCGATTGATTACCTTGCCCACACCCTCACAAATACTTTAATGCACGAACCCTGCGTCCAATTACGTCAGGCCAGTTATGATGGGCGTGAGGAATTGGTGATAGCAGCGCGGCAACTGTTTAAATTGCCGGATGACAATTAATATGGATGATAAATCCGATTTATTGAAGAAATCTGATTTCTTTGATACTTTGACGCTTTAGGAGGTAAGAAATCCGATTTGGGGGAAAAATCGGATTTCTTTCCGATCTGTTGCGTTTCAATAAAGGCCCGATGACGTGTTTTATAGATTTCACCGACAATTTGGGTTTGACAAGCATAAACAAATAATGTCTCAATATTAAAAAGCGGAAGAGCGTTTTAATGCTTATCTGGCAAAAGATCTTAAACAAGTCTTTAGTGAACCAAACCAGATTGCCAGTCAAAATGGAAATGAGCTAAAACGTGAATCATTACTCGCTGGATCCGATGGTTTTCTTAAAGTTGAAAGCACTTGGAAAGGCAATAAACTGATTACTATTGTGCTAAATGGGTGGTTAATATGTATTTTTTTGATGGAAAACACCATATCGTGTTCCAGTCTTATGAAAGCAAAATGGAGATGAAAAATGCTTTGTCAAAATGTAGTAGTGACTTGATATTGGGTGAAAATGCTTCACCTCAAACCGCTTTTTATTCAGTTAACATTCATTTAGGTTGGAATGGACAAGATTGTTTTGGTATAGGTATTTGTTCAGAAGAACATGGGTTAAAACCACAGTTGCTATACCAATCCGATATTTCTCAACTGCTGTTGGGATTTAATCGTGAAGTGGTTGCTGTGGGCATTGAAGACCCAAAAATCCATTTTCGGATTCGGCTTGATTCACTGTTTCATTCCTTTTTTGTTATGGAAAAACCCAAAAAGCGCATACTGATTTTCCATGAAATCGGCGTTGTGGCTTTGGAAGATCGTGACAATGAACTGTGGGAAGAAGAAGAGGAGTTGGAAGATTTTGTGATAGAAGATTTTGAAATCACTGGAAATCATCACAATCTAATATTTATGGATGCGCCACCCGTTAGTCTCAATTTCGCACAACGAATCCAGGGAATCAACGAATTGAACAATCCCATTTTTTTCTAGTGCAAGAAAGCGTTTTTACTCCATACCACTTCCAAACCGGGGCAACCATAAAGGGCTTGCGCGGGGGATTGCCCCTACAAGAACAATTAATATTGTAGGGGCAATCCTTTATGGTTGCCCCGGTTTTCCTATGGCCTTTCAACTGGAGCGATCGTGTACTAGTGCATTCGATCTGAAATCCCAAGGCCACCCAAAAGGGCTTGCGCGGGGGATTGCCCCTACAAGAACAATTAATATTGTAGGGGCAATCCTTTCGAGGCTAAAGTTTTTGCGAGCAAAAACTTTAGCCTCGAAT
>QNER01000557.1 GCA_003646175.1 Candidatus Parabeggiatoa sp. nov. 1 | reverse complement strand
TATCAAGTATAAATATAGAGAATCAAACAATAGAAATTGGCATTCTTCTTCAATTACCACTGCCCTCACCACCAAACTCCTCGAAAGAACCCACCCAATAGCCATACCGCGCGCCGTCACCATTTTTCGTTTATTTAAATAGTAAAGTGTCATTGGTAAAGTGTAATTGGTAATGGGCGGCCGAGTGGCCGATGACATTAATCAATTAGCAATTACCAATTACCAATTATAGAGTGACGCTGACTTTGCATTTGTTCTGAAGCTTGGCAATTTGCATAAAAAGACGCAAAGCCTCATTGAGGGCTTCATTGCTAGAGATTTTCATAAAAATAACTTCACATTATCTGACCCCTTACCCCAAATCCCTTACCTGAAGGGGGCCAGGGTGAGGCTGAACATAGATCAGATTTTGGCGTTTATATACTGTCTTCGTCACGCAAATCATAATCATCATTGTCACCATGATTGTGCATAAAATTTCTCCGCTTTTTTAGTGGCTTTACGTGCGCTGATAAGACAAATTTGTTTATTACAATCAGTATCGACGCACCGTCATATACTGAACACCGTCATCCTTAAGTTGCCATATCTCATACCGCCGACTCTTCTCCCGTATCGCCCAAGATTTCTCAAGATTTCTCCGCTCAAAGAAACCGAAATGACTTTCAGCGCCGTTTGTAACGGTGCAAAGCCTAGTACCACGCAGCGTAAATTCATCCGATTATTCATACCAGCACCAATCAAGAAACAGACTTTTGAATTATCCGATAGACTAGTACACGAAAGCGGAAATTTCCAGACCACTCCAGCAGAAAATTTTTCAAAAGAAATCCGATTTTTCAAAAAAATCGGATTTATTGGGCACGGATTTATTTTTCATTTCTTGGGCACGTTTGGGCACCGGGTTTGAGAAATCCGATTTTTGCAAAAAATCGGATTTATTGGGCACGGATTTATTTTTCATTTCTTGGGCACGTTTGGGCACCGGGTTTGAGAAATCCGATTTTTGCAAAAAATCGGATTTCTTGGGCACCTTCTGGGTGGTCTGGAAACTTCCGCTCTCCTGCACTAGCGGCGCGTGGTACTAGCAATCCGTTTATCCACGTCATCCGTTGTACTCAGTACAAATCGGATTTTTCAAGCCCTCATAATCTATCTGGATAACGATAACTCTTTGAATTAAACTTTTTTTATCTGTGTTCCTCTGTGTCAACTCTGTGCCCTTCCGTGTGTATATCCAGACTGATCTTATCCGCATTAGCACCAGTGGCTGTCGTCTATATTGAGTTGGGCCTGTTTTATTTCTTTATTCATTCAAAATCAAATACTTAACTACCTTAAAGCCCCAACGGGGCGAGATTAATATAAAAAGGGGCAACGCCCCTGGAAATCTTGTGAGTCGCTTTTGCGACGACTACAAACAGTCACAAATGCGTACCTACTTAGTTATCCAGATTGATCTTATCTATCTGCACCAGTGGCTGTCGTCTATATTGAGTTGGGCCTGTTTGATTTCTTTCTTAACTAAGTTAAGTAAAATTTCACCTTCAAATGGGAAGGTTTCTTCGATTAACCGCTCTTCATCGGCCCCGTACTGAAAATCAACATAAATACCGCCTTCAACATAAACCTTGGCCGATAACTCACTAATTTCAATAGACTGTGCCTCGGTTTTTACTTGGTTTAAGTGGGTATGATAGGTGGTCGATTGAAGAATCTTTGGTGGATTATTCAGTAAATAGTTGGAAAGTGCTTGATTAAGCCAACCAATGGCTATCGCCGGGTTAATAGGTTTGTTAATGGTCACTACACGGAAGTTGTAACCCAAAGATTTCGCTTTTTGGTGTCGCGTTTCAACGTGTTTCAAATCTTCTGGCTTCGGGGCCACTTGAATTTCAAAAGCAATGGTTTTTTCAGGGTTTTTAACAATCACATCGAATTGTACATCATCTATTTTGACAAAAGTCGTGCATGAAAAACCCTTGTCTTTATAAGTTTTGATAATTTGTTCAATCTTGGCGTTATATAACGCGTTAAGAAAATAACTCTCAAATTGTTTGTTCATACCAAAATAACCGGTCAATTTTCAGTTGAAAGTTGAAAGGGGCCGCCTTTAAGCCTGAGTCAGGAAGCATTGGGCCGCCTTTGAAAAATATCGGGTTTCTTTACAACCATATCACATTGACAGCAGATTCAGTAGGGGGCAGCGAACCGACTTCAATAAGACAACAAGTTTCTTCTTCTACTTTATGTAAGTCAGGTGTCGCGTCATAATCTAATTCTATTTCAAACCCTGAATTTTTTTTTGGCATATCCAAGCGAATGCCCTCAAAAAACAATATCTGGTAATCATTGTCATACACATAACCTTGTAGCATGTCAAAAATGGGTTTAATAATGTTATGAATATCCCTCACAGTATAGGTTTCAGGGTTAAAATAAAAAATTTTTCCGTATAATTTGTCAGTTTTAGAGAACCCAACAAAATCAATACTATCCAACCACGGCTGAATTTTCCTGAGATATTCTCTTTTTCGCCTACTGCCGCTGTTAATACTTGGTGGAATATTGATGAGTAATTTTCTAAAAATTCTTGATGACATACAACTATTTTAAGTTAGATGATATTGACATAAACTCCTATTATAGTATTAATTGATAAACAACTAGCAACTATTAGGATTTTATGTTAGAGACATTAGGACTATTTTCGACGGATAATGACAACACCATAGCACAGAATAGAAAACAGTTTACCCAAACGGAAAATTCTTGGGATGGGTGAAAATTTATACCAAGACTTGGCATCGGTTAAAGAAAAAAATCTTACCTCGGTTGAAAAATTACAACAATTCAACCCTTAATTCGCATCTTTAAACGCAAAAGGCAACGTTGCCATCACCAAGAAGGCCTCACTCAAGTTGCCAAAGGTTAAATACCTCAGCAGCAAGAACTTGCTAAACGGTGGTAATCAATCTCTCGGTTTGCTGTAACAATGAACGCGAAAGCGAAGAACGTCGTCTCGAAGGCTTTGCCAATTTCGGCTAAGCGTTGGTTGTCTGCATGTCTAATAAATGGCCTTGCCAATTGAGGGCCATTAACAAAACCAAGGCTTATTATTTCAAAACCTGGCCCACTTTTTATTTCAGACTCGGCGTGGGCACAACTTGCGCTTTTGTCAGATTTCAAATAAGTCATTTTTCATTTTTCATTTTTCATTTTTCATTTGTATATACCGCTGTCCTCACCATCAAACTCCCCAAAAGAACCCACCCAATAGCTATACGCACACCGTCAGCATTTTTCGTTTATTTAAATAGTAAAGTGTAATTGGTAAAGTGTAATTGGTAATGGGCGGCCGACTGGCCGATGAGATTAACCAATTACCAATTAGTAATTACTAATTACCAAGTACCAATTTATCAATCCTATAGATATTCAGACAATTAATTTAGTCTCCTTTAGGGGACTTTCGCTTTCAGACAAACGCAGTAACGAGCGGAGCGAGATAACTCTCGTTCTTCGCTCCGCGAGATAATAGCCCCAGGTGAAACCTCAATACCATTAAGTTAAGAGCATGTAGCCACCCAGAGCGAACGATGCTTCGGAGAAACTTTTGCCGAGCTTTGCTACCCGAAGGTCAACGTAGTTAAACCCACCACATTCGAGATAAATGGTAGCGAGCGTCGGGTGGGTAGATGAACGAACCGAAGGTATTTGAGTTAAACCCACCATTTTTTTTGACACAGCTTTGGTGGGTTTCGCAATAGCCCAACCCACCCAACGCTTGCTATCGACTTTGAGGGCCATAAAATATTTTGGAGGTTTTCAAATGAAGTTATGGCCCTCTGTCGCGCTCTTTTAAAAAATCCGATGTCTCAAAGACTATTGATTTTGAGGATGTATAACTTGTTGAATTTTATTATATCAATACCATAGTTATTAACATTCAACTTTGATAAGGTATCAACTTTCATCCGTTAGAATCCTGAAAAAACCATTACGGATGACTTTCACATCGTTACTGTTTTTTTCTCGTTATTGGGTTAACATAAATTTTATGTTACACACACTACACATTAAAAACTTCACCGTTTTCTCAGACGCGCATTTTCTGTTTTCTCCCGGCTTAAATGTCATTATTGGGGATAATGGCACCGGTAAAAGCCATTTACTTTGTTTAGCTTATAGTATTGAATCGGTTTGGCATCAAGCGTGGCAAAATGATTTGCACACAGTCAAAGATAAGGAATCGTGGCAGCGTGATTTGGCGACCAAATTAAAAACGGTATTTCGTCCCGAAAAGTTGGGCCGTTTATGCCGCCGTCAACAACCGCAACCGGCTCAAATTAAAATGATTCCGTCACTTTTTGGACAGCCTGTTGAAGAATGGCAAACGGCCTTTATTGTCACCAAAAACGATACCGTTCAATTAGAACAATCGCCGTCTTTTTCGTTAAGCTCTGTTAATAACGCACGGTTAGAACATCCTTTACCGCTGTTTTTTCCGATAAAAGAAGTTTTGTCGTTCTACCCCAGTTTGAGGAAAAGTTATGAAGAGCAAGAATCGGCCTTTGATGCCATTTATTATGATTTATGTCAAGCCTTGACGGCACCACCACGCGCCCAAGTCATGCCCGAGTTAGTCGCACACTTAGAAAAGCTACTGCAAGGCAAAGTGATTCTCGAAGATGAGCGTTTTTATTTATTTAACCAACAACACGGCAACATCGAAACCGCATTAATGCCCGAAGGCTTACGCAAAATAGCCATGTTAACTTATCTGCTTCAAAATGGTCGTTTAGCAAAAGGCAGCACCCTATTTTGGGATGAACCAGAAGTCGGCCTCAATGCAAAATGGCAAGTCAAATTGGCAGAGATATTGGTGGCACTGGTAAAAATCGGGGTACAAGTGATATTAACAACGCACGATTTATTTTTAATGAAAGAATTCTCGTTGCGTGTCGATGCAGGTGAAACTAAAGCCAATTTTTTTGAATTATTGCAAACTGAGCAAAGTATCCGTGTTGTGCCGGGAGAAAATTTAGACGACTTATTTACGATTACAGCACTTGAGGCCACCTTGGAACAGGATGATAGAGAACAAGAAATCTTTTATCGGGAACTTGAACAGACAAGCGCATGAAAACTCTCACCGAAGGCCAATTGACTTTCACATTTTCTGACACCTGGGAAGTGAATAAATATGATGAAAGTCACTTTTTCAGAAATCATATTGATAAATGTCAAGGCAGTAAGGCGGTAGATATTTTAGCACTGTCGGCGCTCGGATTATTTTTGATTGAAATTAAGGATATTCGCGGACATGAAATTGAATATAAACAGCATATCAGCAAGGGTGAACTCTTGATTGACTTCACCCAAAAAGTCCGCGATACCATACAAGGCTTGTACGCTGCTTACCGTTGCCAGGTAGAAGAGCTGGCACCTTTTTACAACTACTTATACGCCAATTCAAAATATTCAACGCTGGCACGCTCTGAACGGAAAATCACGGTTATTTTATTTCTTGAAGAAAATCGCCCTTTTAAAACACTCAAAAGTTTTAAAGAGATACGCAGTCGTTTTAAAATAAAAATGAGAAATCAATTGAAATATTTGAATGTGCGTTGCGATATTTATAATAAG
>QNER01000556.1 GCA_003646175.1 Candidatus Parabeggiatoa sp. nov. 1 | reverse complement strand
TCATGCGTATAATCGGATTGATAAGTGCGTCGGAAATAACCGCCTTCCACATCATGCGGTTCTAATTGTAATTGCGTTATCCATTCGGTTTTGTTCATAAGAAAATCTCCAGTTCAAACATCCTAAGCAGTAGATATCTAACCAATTTGAATTTTCTTGGTTATTAAAGAGAATAAATGAACATTCAGCTTTGCACTTGTTCTTGGGATAGTCGGTTTGCCTGTTGTTCCATTCAAAATTTGGTGCTATTCAGCGGCAGACAGCTCAATAGGTGACTGGTTATTGTGGCTATTCAGAATGCGTTGTACTCTTGACTCGCTTATTGGGCGCATTCCCATTTTCACGGACAAGTGCAGCGGAGTTGCTGCAAAAACGGATAAAAAATAAGATTCACCCAATTGTCTTGTGATTCATTCTCCACTATTTAAGTTGCCGCTATTTATCCAACGTTCAGCACACCATGATGGTAAATCATTAATTTATTGAATTATAAATAATTTATATGATTTTATAGGCCAATAACTTATGCTATCTTTAATTATCACGCTGCGAGCCAGGGAAGGCGAGTAGTCTCTGGTAGCAATGCACTTTTTTCAATTCGTTCCGGCCTACGTTGCGTCATGGGGAAGCGATTCCTGAGCCTGCATTGGTACGCGTTTACTACCAGTCAGAGCCCATACAGCCGTGAAACCCTGGGCTTCGAGCCAATGTTTATTACCGCCAATTTTGTAACTATTTGCCCCGTGACACTATTCAAAACTTAAAAGGGATGTGATGAATGTTGGTTTATTTATTGGTGCGAATAATTCCAATAGAGCCTTATCCGTTTATTTCGCGTATCCGTTGTACTTAACTGTCCGTGAAAATGGGAATGCGCCCCGCTTATTTCCGGATTCGTTTATTTCTCAATTCGTTGTACTCAACTTACTAAACCTTATTCAAACACTCCCTTAACTTTTCGGCCAGCACTTGTACATGAAGTTCAGTCAACATTGTCGTATGAGTGCCCGGCACCACTTCAACTTTGTGCTTGTTGCACTTCTTGAAATTTGTCCAAACACTCTCTTAACTTTTCAGCCAGCACCCGCACATTGGGTTGATTCATCATCGTAAAATGTGAGCCCGGCACAACTTGGATATCCACCGAGCCTTCAGCATATTGACTCCAACCCCACGCCGGTTCCAGTTTTGTCTCATTCCATTCAGTCCCTTCAATCAGTTCGCTGGCTTGAAATAGCGTGATTCGAGTAGGTTTGATGTCTTGTGGACTATAATCCATCCGACAATTCGCTTTATAAACGTCGATAAAATTCCTAATATGCGTTTTATCAGCGTCGGGTGGTAGAAAAGAAGCCTTCTTTAACTGTTGAAGAAGGTAATTCAATTGGTTTTCTGAATCAAGCGTTTGGAGAACTTCATAAGACACTTCTAAGGGTTTTCCTAAACCCCGTTCTATGACACGCGCCGCCTCGAATAGAAATGAAGCCTCATCCCAATCAACACCTTTCAGTTTATTAAACAAGTGGGGAGCCATCATGTCGAAAATCGCCAAAAGTGCGATTTCATGCCCCTGTTTTTGCAATCGTTGAGACATTTCAAAGGCGACTAAAGCACCAAAGGAATGACCCCCTAACAAATAGGGTCCTTGAGGCTGCACGGTTTGCATTTCTTTAATATAGTGCGTTGCCATGTCTTCAATATTGGTATAAGGCTTTGATTTGCCATCTAATCCGACGGTTTCCAAGCCATAAAATGGTTGCTCCTTGCCTAATCTTTGTGCCAATTCATAAAAAGAAGTCACATGACCACCAATGCCGGGAACACAGAAAAAAGGCTGTTGGAGGCGAGCTAATGGAAAATATGACGGCGTATAACCCCAAACATCAGGTGATTGACAATGCGCTATCAGCACTTGTAAGGCGGTTATAAAATATTGTGCCAGACATTCTATCGTCGAGCGGCGATGATAATTCTCGTTGTAGTGCCATGAGAAATGCAGTTGCCCTTCACTAATAAGGCCATTAATATCTAATAAGTGAGAACGGGGATTGGCGGCAGCACTATGGAGTACACCACTTTTTTCTTGAGCTAAACCTAATAACGGTTCTTTTGAGAATTGATGAAATTGACCCAAATAATTAAAGCTCACTTGCGCTTGAGGCAAGGCTTGTAACTGTGAAGCGGCTTTTTTATTAAGATATCTCAGCAAACCATAGCCAATCCCATGATGAGGAATGCGATGCAGTTGTTTTTTGATGGTTTTGAGGGCAGCCCCGGTGTCGTTGGAAGTGGTACGAAGATCAAGTAACACCGGAAAAATACTGGTAAACCAGCCCACCGTGCGTGATAAGTCTATGTCTTCAAATAATTCCTCACGCCCATGTCCTTCTAAATCGATCAAGAGACTCTTTTCACCTGTCCACCCCGCAAAGCTTTGCACTAGAGCAGTTAGAAGAACGTCATTAATCTGGGTTTGATAGACTTTAGGCACTTCGCTCAACAAAGCGCATGTCTGTTCCACGTTTAAAGACACAGTGACTTGGACCACGTTGGCGACAGTATTGGCTGCCGATTCGAGCGGATAATCCACCGGCAACGGTTTTACTGGCCCCCAAGCGTTGGTTAGCCAATAATCTAACTCGGCATTGAGCGTGTCTGAGAGGGCATATTCCGTCAAGTGTTGAGCATATTGTTGGAACGAAGTCGTTTTTGGGGGTAACACGATCTTTTCACTTTGAGTCAATTGTTGATAGGCGGTGATGAAGTCTTCTAATAAAATGCGCCAAGACACCCCATCCACCGCTAAATGATGGATAACCCAGAACAAACGATTAGGCATCCCATCAAAGCCCAATCGAAACCAAGCCACTCGCAATAAGGGGCCATCTTCAAGGTTGAAGCTCGCTTGTAATTCATCCGCTGTCGATTCCATCATCATGCGCTGTTCATCGACCGTCAATTCTGATAAATCTTTTACAGTTATCAGTGAACAGTTATCAGTTATCAGTGAACAGTGATCAGTTATTAGTTGTTTCTGGTTATCTGAAAAACGTAGTCGCAGTGCATCATGGTGTTGTAGCAGTTGCTTTAGTATTGACTCTAATTGTTCGGGCTGAAGTTTAGGTGAGACTTTAAATAGAAACGCTTGATTAAAATGATGACTGTCAGGCATTTCTTGTTCAAAGAACCAATGCTGAATGGGAGTCAATGGCACTTCCCCGGTTACTAACCCTTGTTCAGCGTGCGCGACAAAAGCCGTCTTGGCAACTTTCGCTAAATCGGCAATGGTTTGATGTTGGAACAATTGTCTAGGGGTTAGTTGTAAGCCAACTTGATTGGCATGGGAAATCATTTGAATGCTGATAATCGAATCCCCACCCAATTCAAAGAAATTGTCATGGACACCGACTCGTTCAACACCCAACACCGAAGCCCAAATATTTGCTAATAATTCTTCATCAGGTGTCCGAGGCGCGACAAACGGTTTTCCTGATATTTCATGGCTTACCGATAATTGAGATAATGCACGACGATCTATCTTACCATTGGGTGTCAGCGGTAAGTGTTTGAGAACGGTGAAATAACTGGGTATCATGTAGTCGGGTAAATACTGCGACAGATAATCCCTGAGCATTCCAGTATCTAGCTTAGATAACACCGGAACTGTATTGTCAGCAAATAGTTTTTGGTAAAAAGGATGAGCGCGGTAATGTGGTTTTAAATGGTAGCTGTGGTAATGAATGGGCAAAGTGGGTTGCCCTTGACGGTATAGGGTACCTTCAAGCAGGTAATCAGGATTAAAATGATTGTCACACAACTGGCGAGTGATGGTGGCAACCAGTCTGTCGCCGGTTTTCACGATTTTCCCGTCTGTGAACAGTGGCAGATAGACGGGTAGCCAGCTATGTTGCTCGGTGAGAATATCTACAATGTGGTCTGTATCAGTATGCAGAGTGAGCCAGACCAACAGACCGGTGAACCTGCTGTTTTGGTTGAATCGCAGGCATATTTCGTGGCGGGTTTCCAAATTGATAGGGTGCGTGTAGTCCAGTTCCTCAAACACATCACTATTGGAAATCAACTGTGTTAGTGGCAAATTTTTTACACATAAACGCAAATCAAAGGAATAACCTACCTGTTCAAAAATCTTCTGAGTATAGTGTGCGGCAATGTCGACGAATCCATAGTCAAATTGGCTTTCAGGCAGAGAGATCGCAGCAATTTTGGTAATGCTACGTTGCGGAATCATGTTACGAGCATCTTTCAGGAAACGGCGGGCATTGTTGATGATGACTGCCGCACCCTCGGAACCACCGATACTGCCAACGATTTCCGAAATACAGTAGTCAACTGGCTCCGGGAGTGTTACCAATGTCGCATCACCATGAATCAGAATAATTTTATCGCTTATACCCAGCCGTATTAGGGTATCTTGTGCTTTGCGGTAGCTATCTTCCAGCAATTCGATAGCATAAATTTTTTGGGCACCAGCCTGCAAGGCCAGACGGGATAGGATAACTTCGGTACCAGGTCCTATTTCTACTACCGTTTTACCCGGTAATAGCCGCTGAAATGCTGCCAGATATTGCCGGTTACGCGATTCGTGAGTTGCCATGGAACGATAGACGATATCATCATAGACATAGAATTCAGCAATGGAAGGCCAAAGTTCCACGCGATTTCCTTGAGTCAAATAGGCATTAAGACATTTTTTATCGGGATCGTGAACCACAACAGTCTCGCTGATTCTAGGATGCTGGCTCAGCACGGCTCCAATTTCATCCAATTCAATCCGAAAACCTCGAATCTTGACTTGATTATCAATTCTCCCCAGAAATTCAATATTACCGTCGGAAAAATAACGGGCTAAGTCGCCGGTTTTGTAGAGGCGTGAATTGGGATCATCACTAAAGGGATTTTTGATGAATTTTTCTGCTGTCAAATCGGGGCGGTTGAGATAACCACGCGCCAAGCCCACACCACCAATGTGTAATTCACCCGGTATACCGATGGGAACCGGCATCTGATGATTGTCTAGGATGTAGATTTGGGTGTTAGCAATGGGGCGACCAATGGGAAGTGTTGATGACCTACCGGTGGTGTTTTCAAAAACGGTTGCACAAACTGTCCCTTCCGTTGGTCCGTAGGCATTGAAAAAACGTCGGCCTTTTGACCATTGTGCAACCAACTCTGGTGAACAACTTTCCCCTGCCACAATAAGGCATTGCAAATCGAATTCTTCTTCTCTTGGTAAAACGCTGAGTGCTGTCGGCGGGAGTGTCAGATGGGTAATCGCATGTTGACGCAATAATTGTATCAAAGTTGGACCCGGTAGCAAATCGTCTTTTTTCGCTAAACAAAGTTGTGCCCCCGCCCCTAAGCTCATAGCTATTTCTAAAATGGACGCATCAAAGCTCAAGGAAGCAAATTGAAGAATCCGGCTATCGTTATGCACACCAAAGACTTGAATCAGTGCCCCCGCTAAGTTACACAATCCTTGATGAGCAATCAGGACTCCTTTAGGTTTACCCGTCGAGCCAGACGTATAAATCACATAAGCCAAATTCAAAGGTGTAACCCCACTGATTAGATTTTCAGAACGGAAGGGTGACAGCGTTTCTGCCTCAACATCCAAACAAACCACCTGCGCT
>QNER01000555.1 GCA_003646175.1 Candidatus Parabeggiatoa sp. nov. 1 | reverse complement strand
GTATGATCCAACCAAAGGTTCGGTGGATTTAAATTGTGAGCCAATTGATAGAACCCAATATGCGAGTTATCGTGAATTATTTGCGATTATTTTTACCGATTTTCACTTGTTCGATAAACTGTATGGCTTATCAAATATTGATGACAAGCAAGTCAAAGGATTGTTGCGATTAATGCAATTGGATAAGAAAACCAAATATCGGGAGGGAGAATTCACCCAGCTTGACTTATCGACTGGGCAAAAGAAAAGATTGGCTTTTGTAGCTGCTATCTTAGACAATAAGCCCATTTACATTTTTGACGAATTAGCGGCGGATCAAGACCCTCAATTTAGAAAGTATTTTTATGAAGTGATACTGCCCGATTTAAAACAACAAGGCAAAACCATTATTGCGGTGACGCATGATGATAAGTATTTCCAGGTTGCAGATCGGGTATTGAAGATGGAATATGGTCAGTTAGTACATTATGATGAGGGCAAACTCTAACATGAAGACAATGACTCAGATAAGGCTTTATTCACTGATTTGGTTTCTAATCCTCTCGTTTGAGGTGAGTGCCACGCTACCGGTTTTTCATGTCGATGCCAAAGAGCAAACGGGTGTGGGCATTGGAACCACACTGGGAAAAGCCTTCAAAAAGCAATTTCCTGAGATTGAAAAAAAATATGACACCTATTTGGCCTCTTTTGTTGATCAAAAACAATTCAATGAATGGGTACAAAAAAGGGTCAACGTGATAAAACCCAATATTGATCCCGCTTACCGGGATGAAGTGAATGCCATCGCCTCGACTTGGACTCTTTCCAGTCAGGATCAACTGGGTGATGGTTTTCTGTCGGAAAATGAGTTTTGGGTGATACAACTGATTCCTGATGTTGGTCGGCAGACCAATTGTTCCGGATTTGGCGTTTGGGGAAATTTTTCCGCGTTAAATTCACCGATTGTCGGCCGAAATATGGATTGGTATACCAATGAAGAATTTAGAAGCCTACAAGCCATCACGGTTTATGAGTATGACAACCAAAGTATTGTGAATATTGGTTTTGCGGGATATATCGGTGTGGTTTCCGGATTCAATAGTGAAGGATTGTTTGTCGCCCATTTAGATTCAGCAATAGGCAAGGCTTATCCAGAACCCCCTATCGGTGATGATGCGATTGTTTTTGACTTGAGAAAAGTTTTAGAAACCCAAAAGCGAATTTCGATGGCTGCGAGAGATTTGTCTAAACCACAATACGGTTTTAGTCATAATATTCTGATGGCTGACACCTTCGATGTTCAAGTTTTGGAACAACCTCAAGGACAGCAAGCTCACCTCAGAAGCAACACAAGTCCTTTGAGGATGGAAATGTCGTGGGGAAAAGTGAATAAAATCGCGGTCGTCAATTGCTTTGTTTTAAAAAGTTCTCCGGCTAATTGCATGAGTACTCTCAATCGCTACCGCTGGCATCGTTTTAAAACACTGGCTCAATTTAACCGTGAAAATCAAGCTCAAGTAAAAGATGTGAGCAAGATTATGTTTGATACGGCTAATCCTCATCAAAAAATATTTAACCAGAAGACGGTACAATCTATGGTATTTACGCCAAAGGATAAAAGATTATATTTGTACAGCGTGCCAATTTCCGGCATTCATAGTACACATCCCATGATGCAGGAGATAATTGATTTGCTGCCAACGGCTCAAGTGTCCAAAAGCGGGCTCAATCCAATCACTGGCTTACTGGTGATTGCGAGTCTTCTTTTAGTGGGTGTTGTTATTGTTGGGGAACGTCATAAATACTCTAAAAGATAAAGGCTTATAAAAATAAATCAAACGTAAGGCTGTTAAAATGGTCGAACAAATAGTTGAAAACACGAGTGTGACCTCCATTTGATGTAGAAGTGTAGGGGGCCGGCAATGTGTTTTTATTGCCCACCACCGATGGTGTGGCATATTTTGGGGCCGGCAACAACGTTTGGGGCCGGCAACAAAAAGACGTTGCCCACCCTACGACTACTTATGGTGTGACATATTTTGGGGCCGGCAACAAAAAGGCGTTGCCCACCCTACGACTACTTATGGTGTGACATATTTTGGGGCCGGCAACAACGTTTGGGGCCGGCAACAAAAAGGCGTTGCCCACCCTACGACTTTTTTTACACCTTATTCGTAGAATAGTTTCAAGAGTTTTGCAAGAGGCTCAACAATCAATAAATTAATAAATCCCTTTGAACCGATCCCCTTTCCCTTTCATGTTATCAATAATTACGTGTCACAATATAATTTGCTATCCAACGCAACGGTTCCGCTTTTTTATCAAAATCAGCTAAGCTTGTCATGGCATCTTCAATTAATTCATCTGCCATTTGTTTGGCACCATGCATCCCTAACAAAGATGGATAAGTCACTTTGTTATGGGCAATATCTGAACCCTGGGCTTTGCCCAACATTTCGGTACTGGATTCAATGTCTAAAATATCATCTTGGATTTGAAAAGCTAAACCAATACATTTAGCATAATGATCCAGTTTTTCCAACCGGTTGTTGTCAATCGTGGGACAAGCCAATGCACCCAGTTTGACGCTGGCACGAATAAGCGCACCCGTTTTATGAATGTGCATATTTTCCAATTCCGCGATGTTTAAAGACTGCCCAACGGAGTCCATATCAATCGCTTGTCCACCCGCCATCCCGCGTGAGCCGCTCGCTAACGCCAGTGTCTCAATCATCTCTAAGCGTTGTTTGTCGGTGGTTTGCAAATTGGAATCGTGACTGATCACATAAAATGCCAGTGTTTGTAGGGCATCGCCCACCAAAAGCGCGGTGGCTTCGTCAAATGCTTTGTGACAAGTGGGTTTTCCTCGGCGCAAGTCATCATCATCCATCGCGGGTAAATCATCATGCACTAATGAAAAGGCATGGATAAATTCAACGGCACAAGCGGGGGCATCCAAGGAGGCGGGATTAACGTTGAGGGCACTACCGGTTAAATAGACGAGCAATGGACGCACACGTTTGCCACCATTGAACACCGCATAACGCATCGCCTGATGCAAGCGAGTGGGTTGAATTTCAGGGGTAGGCAACCATGTCTCCAAAGCGCTATTGACTCGTTGGCGGTAAGTTGTCATTAATGATTTTAGGGGCATTTGTCAAATAACCTTTGTTGAGTGATAAAATACTAACAATATTTTTTAATCTAAAATAACGAATAACGAATATCAAGATTATTAGTTTATATTTCAGTAAGTTATGTGATAGGTGCTGAATCTATTGTGGGAATAAGCAATGGGCAATGGTAACTGGTGAAAATAAATGTGTCCCCCATTCTCTTCAAATTCAAACAGTTATCAAGGCATTCATTTGTAAGTCCCATCTATCGATGTAATGAACGAAGTGCGTCTGTTGTTGCGCCACAGGATTATTTATATACTGAACACTGTCATAAACTGAGCCAGACGGTAATGAAGAACTTCGCTATAATATAAATATAAATCTTCAGTCCTTTCAACAAGTATTTATCCCTTTAGTCTTCATTAAAAAAGCGCACAAGTGATGGTGCAAAGTATACATACTTCAGGCACTTCATTCCCCAAAGCTTTACGGCGAAAAACGACGTTTTTCATTCAAATAGTTTGATTTATCTGACAACCGAGAAATACCGCTCATAATGACGCTGGTAACTATACAGTAAGAACTTTTTTGTAGTAATATAATTATTTTAGAAAAGTTTTGTTCATAAGCATTTGTCTGGCTTGGTAGGCTAACCGATTGATTTAATTCAATTCGGTTTATTATAGTTGGCTCAAAAATAACGGGCCTGATAAACCAAACCATAAGGCCTTTACTTATTTGCGAATACAGAATAGCGAGCAGTTGTGTTTAATAGCCTTTAAGAAAAAATGGTCTTTTTACATTAAGTGATACGATAGCAAAAAGCGATAGCATCACTGGATACATTATTCAATACACAAGTGTCGCCAGCCTTACCATCTATCAGTTTGTAAAAAAGGCTATTTTTCAACACAGAGAACACAGAGTATAACTATAAGATTTTTATAATGTTGTTCTATGTACAGGACAAAAACGTACTCAAGTCGTGATGCTATCGCTTTTTTTGCGATAGTATCACTTTTGCTGTTCACATAAAATTATAATATGTCTCGTTCCATATCAATATATCCCAAGAATTAAAAGGACAGCGATAACCAACATTTTTGAGTGATACAAAAGGAGTGTGACTCACGCATCGATACGCTATCGCATCACAAAATACTTTGAAATCAATTTCTTACAACTTTTTGTCCTGTACATAGAATGTTGTTATATAAAACACGATATAACTATGTGTGTTTTTGACCCTCGAATTTGAAAACGGATAGGTGATAAGTGTCGCCGGCAAAGTTGGAAGCTATGAAAATGCAGGTGGTTTCGATAATTTTTTCATATTGAACGAAATATTAACTGTTAAAACCAGTCGTTACTAAAATTAACCCACTTTTTTGAACCCCAGTGCGAAAAAGTCAAACTTATTAATTCTCAACTCTGCGGAGGAAAATTGGAATATGACAAAGACAGACGATGAACAGGACGAGCGTGCCAAAGATGCTGAGAATAGCAAAATTCTCGACACGCCCAAAACGGCAGTCAATTATTTCAGTGTAATTGTCATTTTATTGGCTATGTTGGTTGCCATTGGGTTGGGCGGAAAATGGTTACAAGAAGACATTCGGTTGGAAGTTGAAAGGAAGTTTTCCGTACTTCAAGGGCAATCAAGTCGTTCAAAAACCGAACAGCAAGCTTTGGAAAAAGCGTTGGCTCATCAATTGAGCCAACTGGAAACCAACTTGGGAGTATTGGCTAACGAGCAAAATGATAAGCTCAACGGGCTGACGGCTCAATTGCAAGCCTTGAAAGAGGAAACTACGGCATCGAATCAACAACAGAATGCCAAGATAGAAGAACTGGCTAATCAATCCAGTCAATTGAAGGTTGCTTGGTTGTCCTCGACAGAAGAAAAAGCGGTAGCAGCCTTTGAGCAACAGAAGGCCAAGATAGCCGAACTGGCCGATCAAGTCAGTCAACTGAAAACGGCTTTGTTGTCTTTGAAAGAAGCCGCAGCATCGGATCAACAACAGAATGTTCAAATAGCCAACCTGAACAGTCAGGTTAATCAACTAAAGACGGCTTTGACAAGTGATATTGCGGCGCTGGCTAAACTGCATAACAATGAGTTCAAAGGGCTTCAGGCGCAATGGCTTTCTTTGAAAGAGGAAACCGCCGCTTCTGCTGAGCAACTCAAAGCCCAAATAGAAGAGATGGCCACTCAGTCCAGTCAATTGAAGACGGCTTTGTTGTCTTCAAAAGAGGAAACCGCCGCATCTGCTCAGCAACTCAAAGCCCAAATAGAAGATATGGCCACTCAGTCCAGTCAATTGAAAGCGGCTTTGTTGTCCTCGACAAAGAAAACGGCCACTTCGGTTCAGCAACAACAGGCTCGGCTAGAAGAACTGGCAACTCAGTCCAGTCAATTGAAGACGGCTTTGTTGTCCTCGACAAAGGAAACGGCCGCATCGGCTCAGCAAACCAAAGCCCAAATAGAAGAACTGGTAACTCAGTCAGGTCAACTGAAAGCGGATTTGTTGTCCTCGACAAAGGAAACGGCCGCAT
>QNER01000554.1 GCA_003646175.1 Candidatus Parabeggiatoa sp. nov. 1 | reverse complement strand
TGCTCGTACAAGGTTCGCCTTGTACTCCTTTAAAACGACGCTGACGCTGCTCGTACAAGGTTCGCCTTGTACTCCTTTAAAACGACGCTGACGCTGCTCGTACAAGGTTCGCCTTGTACTCCTGATAATATGCCAAGTAAAATAACATAAAAAATGCTGTGCGGAATGTCGCTTTAAAATCAAATACTTAGTTTTAATTTATGCCATCAAACAAGGAGTGATATCCCAGAAGACGTTGTACTTGATATTCAAAGCGTTAAAAAAACGGATAAGTGGTAAGTCCTAGAAGTGTTCAAACCGTGAAAATGGGAAATGGGGAATTGGGATTGTTTAAAAATCAAGGTTCAAAAGTGGCATTAGACTATAAAGCGTCGATTTCGTTTTTATCATTTTTTCCGATAGTCTGTTGCAGGGCGGCAATAGTTGCGGTGGTGGAACAACCTTCTACAAAATCTAAAGTCAGCACCCGCCCGCCTTGATCAAGTACACAGTCGTTGCCCACAATTTCATGGATTTGATAATCGCTCCCTTTCACTAATACATCCGGTAAAATCTGATTAATCAAATCGGCTGGTGTATCCTCAGCAAAAGGTATCACCCAGTCAACACATTCCAGCGCATTTAATACGGTCATTCGTTGCTCTAAGTTATTGATGGGGCGATTATTGCCTTTTAAGCGACGCACAGAGTCATCATCATTAACCGCAACAATCAAATGATCGCCCAATTGTCGCGCCTGGGTCAAAAGTTTGACGTGCCCGGCATGTAAAATATCAAAACAGCCATTGGTCATCACGACTATTTCACCGTTAGCTTGCGCCGCTTTAACGGCTACTTGTAAAGTCGTCGCATCATGCACCCCTTTACCATGTTGTTTGTGCAACGCATGTTCAAGTTCGGCAACGCTGACAGTTGCTGCGCCGAGTTTAGCCACCGCTAATCCGGCCGCAAGATTAGCCAATGTGGCTGCACTCACCCAATCCTGTCCTGCGGCTAATCCGGCCGCTAAAACACCTATCACCGTGTCGCCTGCCCCAGTGACATCATAGACTTCACGCGCATGGGTAGGCAGATGCAAAGCCGGATGTCCGCCTCGCAGTAGCGTTATACCATCTTGGCTACGAGTAATCAGCAGGGCCTCCAATCCTAATTGTTCGCGCAAAGCTTGACCTTTTTCAACCAATTGCGTTTGCGTGGCGCAAGGCCCGACGACGGCTTCAAATTCGGCTAAATTGGGCGTGATGGCAGTCGCGCCTTGGTATTTGCTAAAAGTCTTATCTTTGGGATCGACCAAAATCGGTTTGTTGACAGCACGGGCTGCACGAATTAATGTAGGCGTGTCAGCTAACGTGCCTTTACCATAATCGGATAGAATAATCACGTCAGCATTATCAAGGTAGGTTTGCATTTGACGATGCACCAACTGCGTGTCTAGGCCGCTGAAACCGTCTTCAAAATCTAGCCGTATTAATTGCTGATGACGGCTGAGGACACGAAACTTAGTGACGGTGTGTACATCGGCTAATTGAATAAACGCACAATGGATGCCTTTTTCCGTCAAAAGTGCCTTGATGCGATTGGCAGCCTCATCAGTGCCAGTGACGCTAATTAAGGTTACCTGTGCGTCCAGTGCTCTGACATTAAAGGCGACATTGCCCGCACCACCAGGGCGTTCTTCTTGTTGTTTGATGTGAACGACAGGCACGGGGGCTTCTGGAGAAATACGTGATGTGGTACCATGCCAATAACGATCTAGCATGACATCACCTATAATTAAAAGGCGAGCAGATTGAAACGCGGGGATATCGGGATTCATAATTCTGGGAATTGGGAATTGAGAATTGGGGCTTTTCCTTGGTAAAAACCTTCAAGGTTTGGCAAACCTTGAAGGTTTAGCCCTAAATTTTTCTTGGTAAAAACCTTCAACGTTTTGCAAACCTTGAAGGTTTAGCCCTAAATTTTTCTTGGTAAAAACCTTCAAGGTTTTGCAAACCTTGAGGTTTTGTCCTAAATTAAACACACATAAGGAGCGCTTATGAAAAAACTTGTTATTAGCTTATTGTTGTTATGGAGTGCTGGCTTACATGCAGCCAATGACTTTCCACCCTCGTTTACTGCCAAGTACACGCTTTACGCTAAAGGAATCTCGGTTGGTGAGGGTACCCGCACTTTAACCGTTCAGAAAGATGGCACATTTCTGCTTGAAAGCGTTGGTAAAACCACTGGCTGGGTAGCTTGGTTCAAAAAGATTCGTATTGAGGAACGCAGTAAGTTTACACAACAGAATGGCAAAATACGCCCCTTGGAATACACCTATCATCAGACTGGCAAAAAAACTCGCTATAGCCACCTCTCATTTCATTGGTATAAAAACACGGCTACCAGCACCTATAAAGGTGAAACCAAGGAAATAAAGCTTGAAGAAGGCACCCTTGATAGATTGCTTTATCAAGTGGTGTTGATGCAAGAGCTAAAACAAGGCAAGCGTCAACTTGAGTACAAAATTGCCAATAAAGGCAAAATCAGCGTCTATAGACCAATCATGAAGAACTGGGAACGCATTGAAACCGGGATAGGTGAATTGAGTACCCTGAAATATGAACGTGTTTCGTCCAACAACGAACGACGCACGACTTTGTGGTGTGCGCCGAAGTTGCATTATTTACCGGTGCAAGTTGAACATGTCGAAAAGGGGGAAGTGTTTCGTTTGGTGTTGCAATCCGTGGATGGTCTTAGTCCAACATATTGGGAATAAGAAGCGGGTAATGGGCTAATGGCACGCGCGAGACGTTGCGGACGGGTTGCAAAACCCAATTCAGCCAGGTAGTTACCCCTGGCTTTAATAATACGCCCCTTCGGTGCTATGTTTTAAAGCCCCTTCGGTGCGAAATTAATATAGCCAGGGCAACGCCCCTGGAACTGGAACTATCGTGCGTGCCATTACCCTTCTGCCCATTACCCATTACGCTCTGACAATCAAAATTTATTTAAGTTGTTTAAGTAGCGATGTCAAAATTTGCTCAGCCTTTTTGTTGGCTAACATTTTATCCTCGCTATCCAATACCACAATGCGTGTTATTGGGGGTTCGTCTATCAAACGGATACGATATTCCTCATTATCCGATGTTGAACCCCCAAATAGGCTCGCCCAAAATCCCTTCTTTTTTTCTGCTTTAGGACGGATAAAATACAAACCACGAGTACGATCAATATCTTCCACCGTAAATCCCATGCTATCTAACGCCACTCCTGTGCGCCGCCAAGCGCGGACAAATTCTTCACGGACAATTAAATTAACTTGACCATCTTTAGTGTGTGTTAATTGGACACGCGAAACCGATTCATCCTTAGCCGTCGCCAGCATGGTGCCAGCACGTTTCTTTTCTATGCCAATAAATACCATCAAACGATTGAGCATTTCGGCCTCAAGTTCGGAATCAGAAGGACGGCCTTGCCATACAAACTCTTTGCCTTTAGCGACTTCCTCTACACCTCGGTGAGTCAGATAAAGTTCCGTCATACCAGCAGCGACGCTACTTCGTTCCAAGCGCACTCTAAATTTGTCACGAGTTGACGCAGAGTGCAACGCATCAAATACTTTGCCAAACAATTTACGTAGGCCCTGCTGAGGAAGGTCTGCACGATTTTCGGCCCACCCCGTTTCTATAATACCAAGGGTGGGATTTTCTATCTTCAATGTAAAACCCTCTTCTCGCCAAAATTGCTTGACTTTCGGCCAGATAACCTCTGGCTCGCCTTGCAACACAAGCCAACGGATCTTACCATCGCGTTTGATTTGTGCCCCTTTTGAAAGGGGCATGAACTTCACACCCGCCTGCCGCGGCACTCGCCCGATTGTCCGTTCACCTTGGTAGTTTGAAAAAGTGGTTGGCTTGTTAGGTGCAATATCGGGCACAACCATTTGTTCATCTATAAGGGTTGAACCTATTAAGTCAGGTGGAAGTTCAAGGGGCTGTACTATTTTACTTTTTTTGTAGTCAGCGCGGTGATCCGGCAACGCATTGTCAATGGTGCTGCATCCTCCCATCGCACTGACAAGCAAACACCAAACAACCGTTTTTGAAAGGCGTAACATACTTAACTACCTTAGAGTTGTAGCGATCATAAGAATGGGTTGTGTCATAAAATTGGACTGTCCTCATCCCCATCACTTGTTGGAGATAAGAGTGGGGAAGCGGGAACACGTTCTCTCTTTTGAGGGAGAGGGTGAGATACTTGTGGATTTTCGCGTAACTCTGGCGGAATTTCTAAGGGCGGTAGCAGTTGGCTTTTTTCGTAAACTGTTTTGTCATCCGCCCAAGTAGAATCAAGGTGTTTGACAGTCGCAGAACATCCCAACAAAAGGTTTAGTTAGACTAAGCCGACTATGTCGCCATAGCCGACTCGTCTTCAAAACCGTGCGTGAGCCTTTCAACTCACACGGCTCCTCTTTTAACTTACTTTCACAGTTTTCATTGCTTCTTCTGTCTTGAACCGTCTTTTGCTGTTTTCGTATCGTGACACCAGTTATGTAACAATTGATAATTGTTCATGCTATCCTTACCGCCCAGGCTATTAGGTATTATGTGGTCGATTTCCATTCTATGGTCATGTTCAAACTTTGCATTGCACATAGCGCATTTTCCATCTTGCCCTTTAAGCAGTTTTTTTATAATGTCCCCATAACCTTTATCCGGGTTTGTTCCGAGGTTTTTTTAATTTCCTCATATCCCAGTATTTCTTATCACCATCATATATATGATGGTTTCCGGCTATTTTACATGTCTTTTAATCTTTATGCTGCCCATCTTGTACAAGCTGTGTCCCTTCTTTTCCTTAAATACCCAGTTACTGTTTCCTTCTCTTTGGAAGTATTTACTTTTTACCCACATTGACCCTTTGTTGGAATGCCTATTCTTAGCCCATTTCCACACACACTTATGCACATAATTGTCAATGCTTGTAAATACTTCTTTACTTACTACATGGCGGTAATACATCCCCCATCCTCTTATAACAGGGTTTAGCCTTCCAATTATCCCGTCTTGGCTCAGTTTTGTGCCTGAATTGCATATTTCCTTAATCTTTTCCTTAATTCCCTTTATTGAATCTTTTGCGGGTTTTATAAGCAATTTATCATTATCATATAACCTAATGTTAAATCCTAAAAAGTCGAAACCACATTTTGTGCTTGTGATTTTGGTCTTTTCTTCACTTAGTTCAACCCCCATTTTTTCTTTGCACCATTCCTTGATGTCATCCCTTAATTCTTTTGCAATCCATTCTTCTTTAGTAACGACCACAAAATCATCGGCATATACGACTACATACACGTTTATACCTTTTTTTTCCCTAATTCCCAGTCGCTTCCTATTGTTCCAAGCCCATTCCTTTACAAAGGTTTCTAGCCCCATGAACGCTATATTTGCCAGTAACGAGCTTATGACCCCTCCTTGAGGCGTTCCTTTGTCCGTTACAATTTCTTTGCCCTTAACTGACACCGCTCCTGACTCGACTAATTTTCTGATTGCAGTTAAACTAAGCCTCTCATGTCGCCATAAGAGACTCGTCTTCAAAACCGTGCTTGAGACTTTTACCTCACACGGCTCCTCTCCTAAGCTTATTTCCACAATTTTCATTGCTTCTTTTACAAT
>QNER01000553.1 GCA_003646175.1 Candidatus Parabeggiatoa sp. nov. 1 | reverse complement strand
GTCTCATTTAAGAACGCCGCTACCACAACTTTTACAGCAGCCGGACGACTAATCGCTTTATTAGGACAGAACTTGTCAGTTTCACAGCCTTCAATGATGCCCATGTCTTTGGCATATTGCACATAAGGCGCGTACCAATCATCTATACTGACATCGGTAAATGGACTGGTCGTCAAAGGTTCGGGCGTGTTGCCTAGTTCTTTGGCACGTACAGCTACCGCGACAAATTCGGCCCGGTTCGCTGGTGGTTTATGGGGCCTAAAATAGCCTTTCCACTCTCCGCCATAACCGTTGACTAAGCCTTTTTTCCAGAGTGTCGTCACTGGACGGGCATACCAACTACCAGGACACACATCAACAAATGGGTAGCATATATTAACTACTTCATTGCCATTATTATCAACCACTTGGATTCGTACCGGTTGCTCAAGGTTGTTCAACGCAATACCCGTGTTTAAGCTGATACCTTCATCTGTCCATTGCCCCTGAACTTCTTGGCCATTAACTTTGACGATTCCAGCATTGCCCAATCCAGTACCAGCAATTTGGATGTCTCCATTATCCTTGTTCACAGTATTGACCATTATAGACGGTGAGGGGTCCACGGGTTTTGTCGTGCCATCATCATTATCTTCAACTTGAGCGTGACTTGGGGGCCAAGTTGTTTCACGATCGGCATATTCTTCCTCACTAAGAGTCGTCAGGTATAAATATTCCTCAGTTTCGGAATCCCAATAGTGCAGCGTCACTCCTTCATCAATCAGATCGGTTAGCTCATAGCCTTCTCCTCCTGTTCCATCTGCTTTACGCATAACCACTACTTCAGTCGGATCACTGACATTTGTGAGCGTATCCCAATAATCTTTTAATCGAACAGGTGGTTCTTCCATACGAGAAAAAGCATCACCCACATAGTTTTCTGCATTGGGACCTTTACCGTTATACCACATAACAGGATAATACCAGTTTTCGAGAATACCTTTGTCTATCGCTGTGTCAAGGGCATTATATACTTCGCTGTTTTGTTTATCCCATTTGGAGTCAAGTCTTTCCACCCCTACTGCTAAATTGTGTTTCCAATCATCTTTCAATTGATCATACACAGCTTGAGATATAGAGTTGGCACACGATGTCTCATTAGGCTCGGGCTTAGGCTCAGGCGGACATTCAGTCACTTGCATTATACCAATACCTTCTCTTCCATCAGGTTCCTGATGAATTTTTGCATCCCCATTATCGTCGAAATGAGCCCAAGTTGATTCCTTAAACACTATCGCTTGAATAATAACAGGAGGAATATTATGTTCCTTGGCTAAACTGAGAATTTCAGTTCTGATTTCCTCATAACTAGGATTGTCATTTGTGGTGTTACTGCTATCGTCAGTACCCGTATCAGTATCAGTATTACCACTATCAGAGTCACCACCGGCGTTATCGTTGCTATCATCAACAGGCTCGCTACCAGTGTCAGTATTTCCATCGCCTGCGTTATCATTGCTATCATCAACAGGCTCACCACCACTGTCAGCATTACCATCATCTTTATTGGCATTATCTGTGTTATCAATGTTGTCACCTTCAACAGAGCCATCAACCCAACTAATGGTAATAACCGAATCATTTAACGTGTATCGGCTCAAATCATTACTACTGTCGTGTTCTACAGAGATAGTCTCATCAGCTTGGCCAGTATCAATAGAATTTGGAGCTTCGGTCATGTAATTACGGTAAACAGCGGCCGCAACTTCTTCAGTAACACTTAAACCATTACGGATTTTCGTAAGATCACTATCACCGTCTGAGTCTTCCCGTAAACCGCCTTTAAACTTAATTGCATCAATGGCAACAAATTGATTGGCAGCAATATTTATATTGGTATTGTCTCGACCAACATTACCCCAATGAGCTTCGTCATACGCTGTATTCAAATCTAAACTAACGTAGTCCGTACTATTCAAGAAGAAATGCTCTTGTTTATTCTCACCACTACCAACAATTAAAGTCTGCCAACCTGCTTGACTGTGATTAATAGGGTTCGTCACATCAATTGTCGTTGTGCCATCATCTTGTCTAGTAACGATTTTATAACGCACAGAAGTAGCCGCTGGCGTCGGGTTGTTCGGAATACGTGGAATATGAACTAGAATCTGAAAGACACCACGTCTTATCGGCTTCCACTGAGTTACCTTACCGCTGTTGCCTTTGACGATACCAGCCGACAGCAAGTAACCAGGAACTGTAGAGTAATATTTAGACTGTGCTGAAAATTCCGTCTGTTCTCTATCTTGACCTGGTTGTTGCTCAAGTTGATCGTTATCAACAATCAAGCTATTCTCTTTCAGTACGTTAAAAAGTACCGGATAACCACTTGTTGAGCTACCATTTTCTTCTTGTTGAACTGAGGCAGAAAAAGCATAGAAGGCATCTCGGTATTCACCATAATCTCCACTAACTTCGGTGTTTGTACCAACCGTCAAATCATTATTCTCAGCTAACCATCTTCCTTCATTTTCACCAATATCCCCTAATTGGCTTCTATTAGTGTTTCTATTAGTAGTACCTGCGGTTTGTGCAATAATACCCACTTGGTGAAAATCTGCTTCATTTTCCCTATTGAGAGACAATGAACCATATAAAGGTTTATTGGCATAACCAAAAACAGAATAACTACCAGAAGTAGGATTTTGTTGCCATGAAAGATATGGAAGCAATTCTCTCTTTCTTCCAACTTCAGTTGGGTTGAAATATATAGCACTATTACCTCCTCTGGAGCTACCACCATAATGAGGAATTAAATCATCTAGATTATCAACATTATCCCTAGCTACTCCATCCCCAGGATGAGCCGAATTGCTAAATACCCACTCATTGTTAGGCCCTGTCTCGGAAACTTCAAGATGGAGATGTGCGCCACAACCATCGCACGCATAATTAGATTCTCTACCCAAAAACTGATATTTCGATAGAAAATTCTCATCTATAGTAACATAAACAGGATTCATATGCATGAGGTTAAATCTTACAGTATCACCTGAGTTGAGAAGATGCTTAACAGAAACCGTATGTGAACCATTAACACCTTCAACTTGACCATACCCATAACCCATTACCTTACCATGTTCAACTTCCACATTGTTATGTTGAATCGGGTCTACACTATAATCTATTCCAGCGTGAGTGTAGATTGTATTTCCGTCGTAGTCATGCACCCAAAAATTACTTTCAGGGTACTGAAAATTATTTTGGGGAATCCCAAAATCTCCGTAATCTGGGATTCTATTGCCTTCATTATCCATAACAACATCATCCCAACTCAGTCCACCATAAATTGACAAATCAAAATCACCAGGTTCAGCATAGATTACACTTGGTAAAAATGATAAAATAGCCAACGAAACTGCTACTTTCAGAGCATATGTAACATGGTGCTTTATCTCAAGTGTCATCCGCCTAAAAAATACACCAACGTCGGTATTTTTCACAATGCCAAACATTGTGAAAAAACGTGCCATTATCGGCACTTTAAGTAATGAAGTGTTCATCACTTCTTAATTACCTCCTTAAAAAATAGAAATAGTAAATGAATAGTTTTTACAATAACCATACCCCGTACAATATCATAACGTAGGGCAAGTTACCTAAACGCGCCTGAGTAGCTACGCCAACCCCATCTAACGCAAGAACTAATTCCCACGCTGGAACGCAAAAACGGGAGGCAGATAAAAGAAAGTCAGTATTGCAGCGTCGTACCCATTTCTGGTTCATCATGGTATGGACATGTTTGCCAATTAATGCATACTTAACGCGCGGGTTTCAAGTATTGTTATAAAGTTATGAGTCCTCCAAGGTATCAATTAAGGGTTTTAGATCAAAATACATAGTACGATATCCATTAGTAGGCGGTAACGTTTCATCAGCATTTGCAAACCGAAAACCAAATCTGTCGTAAAATCCCGATGAATCATAATCCGTATCAGGATCATAAAGTGCATCCACAGTCAGAAATCGCACACCCACAGCCGGACTGAGTGTTTGCGTGACATAGTCCATCGCCCATTCTACCAAACAAGTCCCAGCACTTTTCTACCACGTTTATCCGTTGCCAATAAACCAATCTTGACGGCTGGGAAAGTGCGATACCGAACATTTTCCTCCCCAAGCTGTTCCGTTTGAACGACCAGTTTGTCAGCAAACAATGTGATGTAACCAACAAGTGTCTCTCGATGGCGAAGAATCCAACAACGGCAAATATGGGCTGCAACTTCGCGGGCAATACGGCCCGGTTTCCAATAAGTGACAAATTCACCTCGCAGACAACGGAACACCTGACAACGATCATCAAGCGTCGGTGTCCATAACTCAACAATTGCTGGTGAAAAACTAATCCCGTTGAATTTTGACTTTGTTACCATGAGAGCGAAAAGCCTGTCGTCGTGCCAAGATACGATTAACGGTTGCTTGTGAGGCTGCATTGGTGATCACACTGTTGGATTCAATGGCCTTCAATAACATTTGCGCTTCTTGTCCAACAACCGGCATTGATTCAGTGTGAAAAGGATATTTCATGAGTGATTCGATTCATCCTTAAAAATAGTATGGGGCATGCTTACCAATCAATGCGTACTTTGACGCGCTGGTTTCAAATATCGTTATAAAGTATAAGTTGCCCTCCATAAGTTTAAGTAAGTTTAGTCACACAAATGAAATAAATAAAATAGGAACAAGAGAAAACAACGTTATGACCCTATTTGTTCTTTCGCCCAATGTTGTATTGCATCCATGATATTCTCGGCATCATCCCGACTCAAAATTCTTCTTCAGTGGGCTGTGTCATATAAAGAACTTTACCTTCTTTTAAAGCATAATAGAGCGCAGAACTTGGGATATGTCCCCGTTTATCCACTTCTTGTTGAGAATAAACTAACACATCAACCCCCACCCCAATATGACCAATCGCCTGTCTCAACCGAACCATTTCTTTGCCTTTGTTAGTCAAGTGCGGCTTAATGACAAGCAAATCTAAATCAGAATCTTCTGTGGCCTCGTTTCTACCATAAGAACCAAATAGGATGATTTTGCACGGTGTTGCAACGCTTGCAATTTTTGAAACGGCTTGGTTAATGGTTTGTTCAGAAATCATCATTTTGACTCGGCATAATAAATAAGATACCCATTATACCAAACAAGTCTCCATTATCGCGCGAGCGCAAAGTCAGTATTGCGGTGTCGTACCCATTCATGGTTCATCATGGTATGGACATGCTCGCCAATTAATGCGTACTTTGACGCGCGGGTTTCAAGTATTGTTATATAAGTATTAAGTAGTCCTCCATAAGTTAAGTGTAGTACAACGGATTGACGGATTAAACGGATTTACGCAAACCTATTACCCCATCATTTTTTCCATTCGTTCAGATCGATATTCGTTGTACTCCCCATTGTTCTCCCGATTTGATAAATGCCATTGTGGAACATAAGGTTGTGGTGCGGCTTGAAAACCGTCCCAAAACCACCACATCGTACCACAATGGGTACATTAAATTTCAACTTTCAAAGTTAACGGATACTATCCTTAAGAAAGGATAGCATCCGTGAAATGAAATTTTCTGAAAAACGATAGCTCAGATTTTATCAAATGATAACCCGCGAGAATTTT
>QNER01000552.1 GCA_003646175.1 Candidatus Parabeggiatoa sp. nov. 1 | reverse complement strand
GTTAGGCCGTTATGAAGACGCGATAAAAAGCTATGACAAAGCCTTGCAATTCAAACCCGATTTTCACGAGGTTTGGAACAATCGTGGCAATGCGCTTGGGGGGTTAGGCCGTTATGAAGACGCGATAAAAAGCTATGACAAAGCCTTGCAATTCAAACCCGATTTTCACGAGGTTTGGAACAATCGCGGCCTTGCGCTTGAAAAGTTAGGCCGTTATGAAGACGCGATAACAAGCTATGACAAAGCCTTGCAATTTAAACCCGATTATCAATTAGCTCAAAATAATCGCAAAATGGCGTTGGAAAAGTTAGGTAAATAACCACAGTAGGTTACTATCTACCTGTTTTTAATTTGGTTTTGCGTTTTGGGTGGCTGAAGTTGTTTGTCTGAATCAGAATTTTCAGGATTTTAGAATTTTCAGAATAAAAATTAATATTAGGCTGTGTCATTTTGTTAATTCTCAAATTCTGTTAATTCTGATTCAGACATTGTTTTAACAAAAGGAGTCAGTATGCAATTTTATAATTTTGAAATTGTGATTGAAAAAGAGCCAGAAGATGATGGCTATTTTGCTTATAGCCCTGCTTTTAATAGTTGTTTTAGTAATGGCAAAACCATTGAGGAAACCAAACGAAATATTCGGGAGGCGATTACCCAGCACCTTGAATCTTTGCTTGCCCATGTAAAGGATTTATTGAAGATCGTCAATCGGGCAGTCATTTAACGCTTTGGCATGAGGACAGTAATATTTCTGTCACCATACCGGTTCATAGTGGCTGTGATATTGGACGAGGATTGGCGGTTCGTATCCTCAAAGATGCCGGTTTTTCTGTTGAATATTATTTGCGTTGGCGGTAATTTTTTGATTGTTCCCAAACTCTGTTTGGGAATGATTTTTTTTACTGGCTACGGCTTTTTGGGGTGGCTGAAATCAGACTGAGTACAACGAATTGAGAAATAAACTAATTTATCAAAGGGTTTATTCGTTTATTTCCAAATTCGCTGTACTCATCTTGGGGTAAAAATGTTTCATTTTGTTAATTCTAATTCAATCTATTCAGGAACGACAGAAAAGGTATATCGACATGATAAAAAAACAATATTCAATCACCCAAGTTCCTAATTATTGGGCTGATATTATAAAACAGGTTGAACAGGGTTATTCGGTTAAATTGACTCGCAAGAGTGAAGTCGTCGCTATATTAGTCCCGGCTCAATACGATAAATCACCAGAACCACCGAAACATAATTTCTGGCAAGCCCTACAAAATTTTCGCCAACAAGTTGATATCAATGATCTTTATAATGAAGATATTTTCAATAATGTGCGTGAACGTAGTCCGGGGAGGGAAGTGTTGTTATGATCCTGCTAAAGTTTTTGCTTGATACCAATATCCTTTCAGAACCAATACGCCCTGAACCTAATCAGTATGTATTAGACAAACTTGAAAAACATCAAGATGAGATTGCAACCGCCACAATAGTTTGGCATGAATTGCTGTTTGGTTGCCAACGATTACCTATTTCGCGTAAACGTGAAAAGCTTGAACAGTATTTATATCAAACTGTTACCAAACTGCCTATTTTGCCCTACACCTTCGAGGCAGCAGAATGGCACGCCGGGGAACGAGCGCGTTTAAGTTTGCTGGGAAAAACACCGCCATTTGCAGATGGACAAATTGCAGCCATTGCCAAAGTGAATGAGTTGATTCTTGTCACGGCTAACGTTTCTGATTACCAAATGTTTTCAGAACTTGTTATTGAAAACTGGTGTGAACCAAAAAAAGAAAGTGCTAAAAAAGAAGAAAGTATTCAAAATAAGTAGTATTGAATATCTTAAGACGCTTAAATCGTTGTTGGAAGAATGATAATATTATTTGAATCAGAATGTGCAGAAAAATATTGGGTGAGTTCATTGAAGTAAGTTAATTCTCAAATTCGGTGTGTCTGATTTAGACAAAGGTTCTTCTCAATCTTTCTTAATTAACAAAGTGACAAAGATGGACTTTGAAATCGTTCAAAATGAAAAACGTTTTGCTATTTGTTTATTTCAGGAAAGGTAGAATTTCCACCTCTTTTTGATTGGCTACGGCTTTTTGGGTGGCTGAGGTTGTTTATTTGAATCAGACTGATACCATTTTTATGTTAAAACGGATACTATCCCTAAGAAGGGATAGCATCCGTAAAATGGGTTTCAATTCAAAATTGGTATGAGTACAACTTCTTTCCGAAATGAACGAATTTATCAAAAGGGTTATTCGTTTATTTCGTAAATTCGCTGTACTCATCATCAGAATTTTCAGAATAACTACTAGCATTTTGTAGAGTAAGTTATGTTAAATGAAAAACGTTTTGCCATTTGTTTGTGTAATGATGGCTATCCGGCCTCCTTGGAAGTCCGTAAAGTTTATCAGATAGTCCCTGATATGGAGTCTGCTAAACATCATCAAGTGCGCGTGATTGATGAATCTGGTGAGGATTACCTTTATTCAGAGGAATATTTTGCTCAGGTTAATTAATATATAATATAAAGAACATTGATGGATAATAGACAATTGCGTTCTCCTAAAAATGTTAATATGGTGTACCTGCTTCGTACCAGGTTCGCCTTGTACTCCTTTCCATCTGCGGCCGTTTTTCGTACAAGGTTCGCCTTGTACTCCTGAGTATCGCCGTTTTTCGTACAAGGTGCGCCTTGTACTCCTGATAAATAATCACGCCCGGTTTCGTACAAGGTTCGCCTTGTACTCCTGATAAATAATCACGCCCGGTTTGGTACAAAGGTTCGCCTTGTACTCCTCTCCATATGACATTGTCAAGTTAGTGTCCATCCAGAAACGCCTTAAAAATGAACCGGTTTCCTGATGGACACGACTTAGCATCACAGATTCAAGTCATTTTATCGTTCCTTAAGCAAAACAAATGACAAACACACTCACAAAAAACCTTCGTACTCAGTATCTTAGCACAATGGGCATCCAAGTCTGGGTACGACGGCATATCATTCCAACATTGACAGCAGAATCATCCTCTGTCAACATATCCACCATGTCGCATGAATCTACCAATATAACACCTGAAAACACATCATCCGTCAACACCGGTTCGCCACCCGCAGCTCCGCAACCGGTAACTGCAAACGCAGTGCCGCCACCGCCCGATGAGTCACCAATCGAACCGCCTACTGAAGCGGCGCAGCCACCGGATGAAAAACCGCCACCAGTTCCTCAACCGACGACGGTAAACGACACGCCGCCACCCTTACCGCTGGAAGATCGTCCCGTGTCTGGACTGGACTGGAGATGCCTACAAACTCGAGTCGCTATCTGCACTGCTTGTGACTTGCATAAAACTCGTACTCAAACGGTGTTTGGCATCGGCAATCGCCAAGCGGAGTTGTTGCTAATTGGCGAAGGGCCCGGGGCCGATGAAGATGCCCAAGGTGAACCCTTTGTTGGACGGGCCGGACAATTACTAAATGAAATGCTGTATGCCATTAATTTAAAAAGAGAAGATGTGTATATTGCCAATGTGGTCAAATGCCGTCCGCCTAATAATCGTAATCCTAACAGCCATGAGTTAGCCTGTTGCAATGCTTTTTTGCAGCGTCAAATGGCATTGGTTAACCCTAAGCTAATTGTGGCAGTCGGCCGAGTGGCAGCGCATCATTTATTAGCCACCGACACCGCGATAGGTAAGTTACGTGAACAACGCTTTAAATACGGTGAAACGTCGATTCCTTTGATAGCCACTTATCATCCAGCGTATTTATTGCGTTTTCCGCAGGAAAAGCGTAAATCTTGGCACGATTTACAATTCATTAGTCAAACCCTAGCCGAGTTGAAAACATGAGTGCTGTTGTTGTCCCCTGTTGTGTACGACTGCGCCCTATGCGGGCAGCAGATTTACCAACCGTTATGGAAATTGAAACTTCTGCTTATCCTTTCCCTTGGACGTTGCAAGTTTTTAAAGACTGTTTACGAGTGGGTTATAATGCGAGTGTTTTAGAAAGAGACGATAGCATCATTGGTTATGGGATCATATCGATGGGGGCAGGTAAAGCCCATATTTTAAACCTTTGTGTACATCCCAGCTTACAACGCCGTGGCTATGGACAACGCATACTCCAACATTTACTGGCATTTGCCAAGCAAAAAGGCGTTCAGTCAGTTTTTCTGGAAGTGCGTACCTCCCATAAAGCAGCAATTAATCTGTATGATAAGACGGGATTTAACGAAGTTGGGGTACGAAAAAAGTACTATCCGAATGGTAATAAAGGCCAAGAAGACGGGCTTATTTTTGCAATTGAGTTAAGTACAACGGATTGACGGATTTTATGGATTTTTTTCTTCTGAACAATCACAATCCGTCAAATCCAGAAAGAAGCTGTACTATATATTGACAACTGATAACTGACAACTGACAACTGATATTATGACATTCCCAACCATCGAAAATTTCATCGGCAACACGCCGCTAGCCCGTTTACAACGTTTGCCCGGCAATACCAGTAATACCATTTTGGTCAAATTGGAAGGCAATAATCCCGCCGGTTCAGTAAAAGATCGCCCCGCGTTAAGCATGATTCTGGAAGCTGAAGCACGCGGCGATATTAAGCCGGGCGATACTTTGATTGAAGCCACGAGCGGCAATACCGGCATTGCTTTAGCCATGGTAGCCGCGATAAACGGTTATGGCATGGTGTTGATAATGCCAGAAAATATGAGCGTCGAACGGCGACAGGTGATGAAAGCTTATGGCGCCGAAATTGTGCTTGTCTCGCAAACGGGTGGTATGGAAGAAGCGCGTGATCTCGCTTTGCAAACCGAGAAAGAAGGCAATGGTAAGATTCTTAACCAATTTGATAATCCCGACAATCCATTAGCCCATTATCGCAGCACCGGCCCTGAAATTTGGCGCGATACCAACGGTAAAGTCACGCATTTTGTCAGTTCAATGGGAACAACTGGCACGATTATGGGCGTATCGCGCTATTTAAAAGAAGTCAACTCTGATATTCAGATTATCGGATTGCAACCGGCGGAAGGTTCCAAGATTCCGGGGATAAGGCGTTGGCCTCAAGAATATTTACCCAAGATTTTTGAGGAATCACGGGTAGATCGTACCATGGATATTGATCAAAAAAGTGCTGAAGACACCACTCGTGCCTTGGCGAGGCAAGAAGGCATTTTTGCGGGTATTTCGTCAGGCGGTGCCGTCGCGGGTGCGTTGCGCCTATCTGAAGAAGTGGAGAACGCCGTGATTGTGGTGATTATTTGTGATCGGGGGGATAAGTATCTATCAACAGGCATATTTCCAGCAGAATAATCTCATTGGTTCTAAGCGTACCTTGCACCAGAGAGTATAAAAAATCCCTTTGACTTATTCTTGGGGCTAATAAGTACGCAACCATATATTTTCATTTTGAGAACCGTTTAACTCTCTCGTTATGAGAGTCTATGAGAAAATGACAATACCAGAAAATGACGTTATTAAGTTTCTCGCTAACATAGAATCAGGAACTGTGAGACTTGAGTCGCAACATGAACCACAGTCTGTATACGCAGGGAATGTTAGCTACAAGGCGAGTAATGGTTGGGAAATAGTTATCTTTGACGATGCCAATGAATGGGATTATATTGATTTCATCCGCACTTCAG
>QNER01000551.1 GCA_003646175.1 Candidatus Parabeggiatoa sp. nov. 1 | reverse complement strand
GGATGTATATGCGATGCGGGACAACTGTTGTCAAGATTTGGTACTTGATGATGAAATCGTGGACAAGTTGCTGGCATTGAGTGGTGGGCACCCGACTTTACTGCAAAAGTGTTTGCAACTCTATCAAGATGAACCAACACTTGGCTGGCAAGACTACCCAGCCACTTTAAGTGAAGATCATTATGTGTGGCAACTGTTCACCCCTTTGACGCGCAACCGCATGGCAGCCAAAAAAGTGCATGGCTGGTTAATGCAAGAAGACATTATCTCTGCTAGTGTCTTATTCAACTATAACGATAGGAGTAAACATAATGAAATATTGCGACGTTTATACTGGAAAAATATGTTGGTAGAACGGCGTATCAAAGGACACAAGCGTTTATGTTGGCGGTGTGAAGCGATACGTTTGGCGGGGCAGGAAATCTTGGGATAACTACAAGGATTGTATATAAGAAGGGATTTATCAGAATCAGGAGTACAAGGCGAACCTGGTACGAAACCGGGTGTGATTGCTCAGATTAAGTAGGGTGGGCAAGGTTTTTTTTTGCCCACCAAAATGCCACGATGGTGGGCAACAAAAAGACGTTGCGGAAAGCTTCACGGATGCTATACCTCGATGGGATAGTATCCGTTGATGACTTGTAAAATGTGATGGAGTCCAAACTTTAGTTTGGTAAGGATAGCCAAACTAAAGTTTGGACTCCATATTGCACTGCATTCTCAAAAAAATGGTCATTATCAATCTTGAGTACCACTTCTTTAGTACAACGGATACGCGAAATAAACGGATTTATAAGGAAGGATAAAAAAAATCCGTCAAATCCGAAAAATCCGTCAATCCGCTGTACTAATCATTGTCCCGCCAAAAATTTTTCATAGCCCACTTCTTCTAAACGTTGCGCCTTTTCCAAAACCCTTTTTTCCAAGTCGGCCTTATACCGTTTGACATTGTGACGAATTGCTGGCATTTTTACTCCAACAATTTGCGCTGCAAGAATGCCGGCATTTTTGGCATTATTGATAGCCACAGTGGCAACGGGAACACCGCCCGGCATTTGTACAATAGACAATAACGAGTCAAGTCCTTGTAACGTAGACGTTTTTACCGGCACGCCGATAACCGGTAAAGGCGTGATAGCGGCAATCATGCCGGGTAAATGGGCTGCGCCCCCAGCTCCGGCAATAATGACTTCTAAGCCTCTCAATTCGATTTCTTTGGCATAGTTAAATAAACGTTCCGGGGTACGGTGGGCGGAAACAATGGTTATTTCATAAGCCACCCCTAATTCTGCCAACACTTTGGCAGCCTCGGAAAGTACGGGCAAGTCTGAATCGCTGCCCATGATAATGCCTACAATTGGTTTAGCCATATTTTTTTCCCTGGAGTCCAAACGAGGCTAAAGTTTCGCGAAACTTTAGCCTCGTTTTTAGTTTGGAAACTTACCTTTGATTTTTAAGCTATTTTTGACGCGATGGATTTTGGCAATGGCATTCTCCACCGTTTCATCCAAAATGGTGATATGTCCCATTTTTCTAAATGGGTGCGTGGTTGCTTTGTCGTAAAGATGAAAAGATAAACCCGGTATCGCTAACGCTGCCGGCAAACCTTCAATTATCGGTTCTCCAGTATAACCGGCTTCGCCCAATAAGTTGAGCATAGCGGCCGGTTTCAATAAATCGCTGATGCCCAGTGGTAGTCCACTGATAACGCGAATCAGTTGCTCAAACTGGCTGGTGACACAGGCTTCAATGGTGTAATGCCCTGAATTATGCGGCCTCGGCGCGATTTCGTTGACTAATACGTGCCCGGCGCGAGTGAGAAACATTTCAACGCCAAATACGCCCACGCCTGCCAGTGCTTCAATAGCTTGTAACGCCACTTGGCGAGCTTGTTCTGCTATCGCATTGTCAATGTTAGCCGGCGCGGCAACAATGTCACAAATATTGGTTTTATCATCAAAAACCATTTCGACGACAGGATAACAAGCCGTTTCTCCGCTGGGGCTTCGCGCAATGATAATCGCTAATTCTTTGGTAAAATCAACAAACTCTTCAAACATAGACGGCGTTTGCAGCGCGTTTTTCACATCATCCCGATTTTTCAGCACCACCACACCTTTGCCATCATAGCCACCCCGACGCGCTTTTTGCACAATAGGCAAGTTGACGTTAGCCAGAACATCTGCCGTTAATTCCTCAATTGCTTCAAAGCGTGGCACCGGCACACCCTGTTCAGCAAGTACCTGTTTTTGCGTTAATTTATCTTGAATAATTGCCAGCACGGCCGGTGAAGGATAAATCATAACACCTTCATCATGCAAACTTTTTAGCGTGTGCGTGTCAATATGTTCGATCTCATAAGTTAAGACATCGCTCTTTTCGGCAAGTGCCCTCAGTTTTTCGGCATCATATAACTCTCCGACAATCTGAGCATCGGCAATATGGGCAGCCGGGCAGTGGGGCGTAGCGTCTAACACGGTGACATAAAAACCCATTTGTTTAGCCGCTTGTGCCAACATTTTACCCAGTTGCCCGCCACCTATGATGCCGATTCGCTTGAGAGGATAAGGGAAAATATCTTGAGTCATTGCATTCCTTTGGCGTAAAAAAACACATTATACTAAACACTGTTACATTTTGGTTTTTTGTCGTTTTGAAATTCGCTGTCAATTTGACAGCCAAACTAAAGTTTGGACTCCAGCCAAACTAAAGTTAGAAAAAGTTAGAGCGAGGACAAAACCTTCAAGGTTTTGGAAACCTTGAAGGTTTTTAACTGATGGACTTGCCACCGATCCTGATGTGATTTGGCAAAAACTTTTGGAGGTAACTCAAATGAAACCGATGATACGCGAAGAAACTTGGTCGGTGATTGATACATTTTTCCGCGAAATGCCGGAGGCGTTCCGGAAAATTCCCACGTTCCAAGCCTAAAAATAAATCCGTCAAATCTGGAAAGAAGCTGTACTTATCAACTGAGCCATTGATCTATACTGGAAGTACAACGCATTGAAGGATTTGACGGATTTTTTTAAGGCTGTTGTGGCTCAACGTCAATAGAAATACGAACTTTTGACTATTTTCAACGGAACGAAGTCTATGTCAGATAAAATAAACTTGAAAAACTTATTGATAATAGTGTTGGGGTTTTTTATGGCTGCAATCGTTGCGCCGATGATTGTCGTTGTCTTTGAAACGCATTACCAACAATGGCTAAACGATGATTCGCTAGAGCCCGAACCCATGTCACGGCCTCAACAAGACACGATTATTATCCGCCCTAAAATTGAGGCTGTTCAATCTCAAGATTTGCGTCATCCTGATGCACCGCTGACAGTGACATTATGGTTGAAACACCATGGTAAAACTAAAACGCAATTTCATCCCGGCGATGAGGTGACGCTTTATTATCAAATAGATCCCAAAAAGGACGATAATGTTGCCACCGCGGCCTATTTCACATTATTCAATGTCGCAGCGGCGGATAAATGGGCGATTCTTTTAGAGAATGACAAAGTCGAGGTGGGACAATTATATTCATTGCCCAAAGGACAAGCGGCCTTACAACCTGGGCAAAATATGGGTATGGATGCGCGATTGCGTTTAACCGCCGGGCACTGGCATTTTAACGCGATCGTTACTCCCGAACCGATAACATCGGCAACTTTGGATGCCGCCAATATGGCTACCGAGTTGCAGCGTATCACCGTTTGGGGGAGGGGGGCGTTGATTGTTGAAGTTGATTGAATAGTAAGCTGTGATGCTATCGCTTTTTTTAGCGATAGTATCACTCAAACAATCACTCGTGATGCGAATCTTAAAGTGATACTATCGCCAAAAGCAGCGATAGCATCACGAGGTTAAAAGTGATATTATCGCCAAAAGCAGCGATAGCATCACGAATCTTAAAGTGATACTATCGCCAAAACCAGCGATAGCATCACGAATCTTAAAGTGATACTATCGCCAAAAGCAGCGATAGCATCACGAGGTTAAAAGTGATAGTTTCGCCAAAACCAGCGATAGCATCACGAGGTTAAAAGTGATAGTTTCGCCAAAACCAGCGATAGCATCACGAATCTTAAAGTGATACTATCGCCAAAAGCAGCGATAGCATCACGAGGTTAAAAGTGATAGTATCGCCAAAACCAGCGATAGCATCACGAGGTTAAAAGTGATAGTTTTTTTATATACAATCCCTGTCGTTATAGGTTTTTTAAATCCATTATTATATACAATCCTTGTAGTTGTTGGAGAACTCAAAAATGTCCAAATTGACCACTCTACTCATCAGCTTATTCGCTCTCCAAAGCGTCCAAGCGGTTGACATTGAACACCGTTTAGCGTTAATCATCGGCAACTCGGCCTATCGGAGTGAAGCGGCGTTGACAAACCCGGTGCATGACGCGCAAGATTTGGCGGATGCGTTGCGCAATTTACAGTTTCGCGTGCAGCTTGAACAAAACTTGACGTATGCCGAAATGGACAGCGCGATTAAAGAATTTGGCGAACAGTTACGGGCCGCACCGGGTTTGGGATTTTTCTATTATTCCGGGCATGGGATGCAATTGGGCGCGGAAAATTATTTAATTCCGATCGGTGGGGCAGAAGCGTTGTTTGAACCCCATTATGATGTGGATAACAACACCATCAAAGCCAGCGACATCTTAACAACCCTAGAAAAGGCTGCCAATGCGGTGAATGTGATTATTTTAGATGCGTGTCGTAATAATCCTTTTTAAATCAAAGGCCAGTCGCGCCGACCAATACCGCCGGGACTACAATTGATAGATGTTTCCGGCAATGCGTTGATTGCGTTTGCGGCGAAACCGGGCAAAGTCGCATTAAGTGGCAAAGGCAAACGTAACAGTCCTTATGCGGCTTCGCTGATTAAACAGGTAAAGGAGAATCCCAATTCATCGCTGTTGCAATTGTTCACCCAAGTCCGTGCCGATGTGTTTAAAAAAACCGAAGGTTTACAAGCACCTGGCTTTTATTCTGAGTTAAATCAGGATTATTGTTTGGCGAGCGCGTGTCCAACCGACAACCGTGGGGTGGATTTAAGCGCGTTAGTGCAACAAGTGGCGCAGTTGTGGCAACCATTCTTGGCAGCGGTGATCGCGATTGGAGTGTTATGGTTGGGATGGCGACTGCGTCGGGTAGGTGCGGTGGTTGCAACATGGGGAAGATATCAGGTTGCCCCGACGGTATTTGAAGTAGGCGCGAAAAATTGGCGAATCCTCGTTGTCGCCGCTGTTTTCGTGTCATTGACTTCGGTAGCTTGGCAGCAAAATTGGTCAGGTGCTCTTTTGACATGGGGGCAAAATTATCTGGCCGAACTTGACAGGCAGTCGGAACTTGCAAGACAAGCCGAATTGAAAAGGCAAGCTGAGCTTGAAAGGCAAGCCGAACTTAAAAGGCAAGCGGCACTTGAAAGACGATCTGGCAAACTGTTTGAATTTGAAACCGTCACCGTCAACGCCAAAGGACAAATCATCCGCCGCGAGCAACAACAAGCGCGTTATCAAACCGAAGACTTGGGCAACGGTGTGACGCTAGAGATGGTTTATATCCCCGGCGGTACCTTTATGATGGGTTCACCTGAAACGGAAAAAAGCAGAGATAATGATGAAGGCCCCCAACATCGCGTTACCGTTCAACCCTTCTTTATG
>QNER01000550.1 GCA_003646175.1 Candidatus Parabeggiatoa sp. nov. 1 | reverse complement strand
GTAGTTATTTGGGTTAATCCTTTCTGATAACCAATCCCTGTAGTTATTTGGGTTAATCCTTTCTGATAACCAATCCCTGTAGTTATTTGGGTTAATCCTTTCTGATAACCAATCCCTGTAGTTCAGTGGAATCAAAACCCTCAGAAACCGCATAAATCATCACCGCTTCCGTTTTACCTTTCGCCTTCACTCTATCAAGTGGGCGAATCGCATATTTCGCTTTGTCATTTAAGCGAGAATAAGTGCCCTCTGAAATCAATAAGTTGGCCCCATATTTTTTCGTCATCCCTTCTATGCGCGAAGCCAGATTGACCGCATCCGAAATCACCGTGCCATCCATGCGATTTTGTCCCCCCACCGTACCCAACATCAGCTTGCCAGTGTGAATGCCAATGCCGATATTGAAGCACGGCCGGCCGGGACGGCCCCGGGTAAGATTATAATCGGCCAAAGTTTTTAGCATTAAAAGCGCGGCTTGCACCGCATCATCAGCACAGTTTGGAAACAAAGCCATAATCGCATCACCAATATATTTGTCTATAAAACCATGATGTTCATGGATAATCGGTTCCATGCGACTGAGGTAGGCGTTGATGAAATTAAAATTGTCTTGGGGAGTCATTTTTTCCGACAGTGAGGTAAAATCACGAATATCGGAAAATAACACCGTCATCTCTTTTTCAACTTGATCACCGAGTTGGATATCAAGAATGCTGGTTTTATCTAACAGATTCAGAAATTCACGCGGTAAAAATCGCGCCATGCTGCTATAAAAACGCGCATTTTCAATCGAAATCGCCATTTGGGACGATAATAAGTTAAGGACTTGTAATCTCTGTGGGGTAAATGCACCCGTCGTGAGGGGGTTTTCTAAATACAAAATGCCCGTCAACTGTCCTTGATTGAGAAGTGGTGCACATAACACCGATTTGGTCCGGTGTTCGACGATGTATGGATCGCTAGTAAAATGGCCCTCTCGTATAGCATCTGACAACACTACATTTTCTCCCGTATGGGCAACATAGTAAATAATGTTCTCTGAAACCTTAGAACTGTTTCCAATCGGGGTGGATTGCAACACATTGACATCAGCACAATCTACTGTGCTTTCAGCTTCGATAAACCATTGTTCTTTATGAGGTAACAACAAAAATCCACTAGAAGCCCCCGCATTTTCAATGACAATATGCATCATTTTTTCTAACAAACGGCTCAATATCATCTCCCCTGACAGCGTTTGCGAGGCTTTTATCACACTGTCAATATCTAATTTTGTGGAGATACTTTGCGATACCAGTGCGGAAGTCCTTGAAGTTCGTGAAGTTGTCAAAGTTTCTTGAGCCTGCTCCGAGTGTTTTTTAGGGAACAAATGCGAATATTTTTCCTCTAAATCCTTAACTTTAGCGGTTGCCCCCCACCTTTGATAAGCATAGTGTGCTCCTTTCAGGTAAATACGGGCAAAGTCTTCTTTTTGGTGCGTTAACCAAAATTGAACGGCCAATTCATGGGCAAGTGCTTCATTACCCAAATAACCCTGTTGCTTCGCCGACGCAATGGCTTCATCATAAAAGTGCATCGCTTCTATGGCGCGGTTTTCTATTCGCGCTTTTTCGGCTTCTAAAATCAGATAAGCATGTTCAAAATTGATTTGACATTGTTCAGATAACAGTTGATTTTCAACAATGCACTCACTGAGGATGTTCAGATATTCTTCTTTCTTTTCCACCTCCACACTGGGATATAAAGCAGCGACTGTGATTCCAGCATACAAGTAGTAATTACTCTTGAAGTTGAAATCGACACCACCGAGTGCATCAATCCAACTGGTACGCTCATATACCAGTGGCATAGCCTGTTCATAACAGTTAAACAGAGTCAGTAACTGTAATTTATACCTTTTATAAACCGCGAAAAAAAAGGGTGCTGATTTTTCAAAGGTGTTACTGAAAGCCTCTTCGGTAAAGTTATCGTAGTTCAAGCTGGTTTTAGCCAAAGTATTGCCTTGTAAACTTCTCGCAAACCCAATACTCATTTGAGAGAGTAGCATCATCGGGGCATTATTGGTTTTCTGAAGAAATGGAATGGTCCTTTGAGCTTCTTTTAAACCTTTTTTGACATTGGTGGGGAAAATATATCTTGGTAGCGCAGTCAACGCATAACCGACATAGACAAAATCACCCCTTTCAAGCCCCTTCTGGTAGGCTTGATTCCAAACCTCTGTGCTGGTGCTGATAGGTGCCTTTAGCAGACTAAAATAGGCATATAAATACTGTATCTTAGATTTAAAACGGGGATTAGGTAATTTTTCTTCATTCAATTGCAAAGCTAAACCGGCAAACTGAAAAGCACTCTCGTAATCTCTAAAATCGCCACTGAGGATGATTGCAAAACACACATATCCAAATGGTGTAAATTCTGATAACCCATATTGAATGGATATGTTCAGCATCTTAGTCGTATAGAAAGCCAGCAAATCGGGCAGTCCTATAATAATAATAGAATCTAAGACGATTGCTATAATTTGTGAGCATACTTTCATTTCTTCATTTTGCATGACGGGTAAATGCCACAAATCCGCAATCTGGCGATTCATCATATTTTCTTGGTAAAGCGCGATTTCCTCTGCCGTTGCCTGTTGGCGTACCTCGTTTTGACCTAAGGTAGGCACATTCATGTCAAACTGATGCAATGCTTCTATAGCAGTGGCAACCGCTTCATAATATTTTCCCTGCCCAGAAAGTTTGGCTAACTTGATAACATAAATATTAGCCTTCTCAAATTTAGATCGCGCCTTTTCTAAAGCCATCGCGAGTAATTGTTCTGAACGGGCAAAGTTTCCAGACAGAAATTCACACTCACCTTGTTCTTGATATAAATCAAAGGTGATGGTGTGATACTGACTCCATGCAGAGTCGCCTAATAACGGGATACCTAATGCAAAGTAGTTGATAGCCGATGGGTAAGCAGTGCTTTCTTTCGCCTTTTTTCCGGCCTGCAAATTTAAACGGGCTAATGTCACTTTTTCCGCTTCATCGGCTATGAGTTTTTGCCCTTCATTCAATTGATTGACAATATCAAACAGCCGTTCCTCGAAATCGTCGGCCACGAAGGTATTTGCCAGCAACAACCAGCCAATCTCTAAATGAAGTGCCGGTTTATCGGCCTCTGGTATTAAGGCATAAGCCGCTTGTCGAATACGATCATGCTGGAACTTGAACTGGGATTGAGCCGCTGGTGAGGTATAACTTTCTTCGTCAGTGGTTCCCACCAATTTGTAATTGTCATCTAACGGAATGAGCAATCCTTCTGTGACGGCTTGCCATAAGAGTTCAAGCAATTGCTTGGGAGGATATTTATGGGTAATAATAGATAACGTTTGTAAATCAAACTGATTGCCCATGCCGGCAGCTAATTTTAAGAGCTTTTGGGTTTGGGGTGAGAATTTTTGAATCTTGCTCGCCATCAGTTCTATGACATTGTTTGTCATTCCTTTGCGGCGTATTTTTTCTAAATCCCATTGCCAATGTTGTGTATTAAAATCAAAAACCAATAATGCCTCTTCATACAACGCTTTTAAAAATGCAGTGGTGAAAAAAGCATTGCCAAGCGTCTTTTCATAGACTAACTCGGTTAAAGGTTGGCTAGAAACCCTATCACAATGCAACGTATCAGCAATTAAGGCATTGATATCTTCAACAGAAAGATTGTCAAGAGTAAGCGTACTAATAACCACTTGTTGCTTACTAAGTTCTTCACAAATCATCATAAAGGGGTGGGTGGCATCCACTTCATTGTCTCGATAGGCAACGATGATTAAAAAATATTGAATCTGGGCTTCAGTCATTAAGACTTTCAATAAATTCAACGACGCTAAATCCGCCCATTGCCAATCATCTATAAATAACACCAACGCGTGTTCTGGTCGACAGATAGCACGTATAAAGTTTTGAAAAACCATAAGAAAACGATTTTGCGCTTCAATTGGGCCAACTTGAGTAGCCACTGCTTGCTTGCCAATGATTAACTCCAAAGACGGAATAACATCTATTAAGACTTGTCCATTAGAGCCGACGGCTTTTAATATTCTTTTGCGCCATTGGTTTAATTGTTCCTGCCTTTCTGTCAACAGATAATTGCAAAACTCATTAAAGGCTTGAGTTAATGCTGAATATGGAATGTTGCGTTGATATTGTTCAAATTTCCCAGAGATGAAATAACCGCGTTTTTCAGTGATGGGTTTCTGGATTTCATGCACCAAAGTAGTCTTGCCAACCCCAGAATAACCGACGACTAACATCATTTCACTTCTCCCTTTAGTCAAAGAGAATTGATGGGAATTTGCTACCCTCATTCTATTTTGCCCTTTAGTAAAAGGGGAACTAAAGGGAAATTGACGGGAATTTGCTACCCGTTCAAAAGTGTGCAATAAAGTTCTAATTTCGTTATCGCGCCCATAAAGTTTTTGTGGAATGTGAAATTGCCCAGAAAAATCGTTTTGTGCCAATTCAAAGGACAAACCTCGAAGGTTTCCAAAACCTTCGAGGTTTTCTAGGCATTTTTCCAAATCCGTCTTCACCCCAAAAGCCGACTGATAACGCTCGTCAACATTTTTCGCCATCAATTTCATCACAATATCAGAGAGAATGGGAGGTACATCAGGATTGACTTTGCAGACAGGCACTGGAATTTTGGCAATATGGCAATGGACTAATTCCAAGGAATCGGTGGATTCAAACGGTACTCGCTCCGCCAACATTTCATAAAACGTCACACCCAATGAATATAAGTCAGTGCGATAATCTACCCGACGATTGATGCGTCCAGTTTGCTCAGGGGAAATGTAAGCGAGTGTGCCTTCTAAGTGTTCGGGATTTTTCAGGATCGGTTGTTCACGCGGCAGGCGACTGGCTATGCCAAAATCAATGATTTTCAATTGCTTAGTGACAGGTTCCCACACGATATTACTCGGGTTAATATCCTTATGTATGATATTAGCCGTGTGAATGTCGCCTAAACTGTCAGCGATTTGAATGACAATAGGCAAAAACTCTCTCAAGGTAAAGGGGCGAACAGTCATCAATTGCTTTAAAGACTCGCCACCAAAATCTTCCAAAATGATGACAAGCGTATTTTGGTACTTTTCCTGAGCATACGCTTTGATAACCCCCGGCAGATTGAGATTGTGTATCATTTCATACTCTTGTCGATAGCACATCAAATCGGTTGCGGTGGGATAATCCGGTTTGAGCATTTTGAGGATAACCGGTTGATTATCCTGGTTTCGTAAGCCACGATAGACAAGCGAGTGGGTACTTTCGTAAATTTGTTGAATAATCTGATAGTTAGAAATAGTGTTCATAGTGATGTTATTCGTATCAATAACTACAAGGATTGCTTTTAATAAAGGATTTATCACAAGAACTACAAGGATTGGTTATAAAAATGGATTTCTAAGGTTTATCCTTTCTTATAACTAATCTTTGTCGTTCTTACCGGTTTATCCTTTCTTATATCTAATCCTTGTCGTTCTTACTGGTTTATTTTATGGTTTATCCTTTCTTATAAACAATCCTTGTAGTTATTGCTATTTTTGCTTCAATATCAACAACGTAATATCATCAAACACCTTATGCTGTCCAATGTATTCTCGCACATCATCAATCACCACTTGACG
>QNER01000549.1 GCA_003646175.1 Candidatus Parabeggiatoa sp. nov. 1 | reverse complement strand
TGCTTATAAAAAAGGATTGATAACATGTTCAAACGGATGCTATCCCTTTTCGGGATAGTATCCGTCAAATTAATTGTTCAAACGGATGCTATCCCTTTTCGGGATAGTATCCGTCAAAAAATCCGGCTTGAATCAATCCTTTCTTATAAACAATCCCTGTAGTTAATCGATACGGATTAAAAACCATAACTACAAGGATTGTTTATAAAAAAGGATTAAAAGACTAAAACGACAAAGATTAAAACACTTGAACCTTAAGGAATAGGTGGTAAGTCATTCTACTCAAAATCCAGCTGGAATCAATCCTTTCTTATAAACAATCCCTGTAGTTAATCGATACGGATTAAAAACCATAACTACAATCCACTGTACTCAAACCATAAACCCCGCCAAGCCCCTAAACTCAGGCCCCTACCCGTTAATAACCACAATAAAAATTAGCAAAAAGGCCAAAAAAAAATCGATCCTGGGGGGAGGAATTCCCCCCAGACCCCCCACCTGAAAAGCCAAAAAATAAAAACCCAAAACCCAAGTGTTATAAGAGCCTGGCGAGGCGAAGCCCCACGTTGTAGTAGCTGTCGTCATGCGAGTTCCAGCTACGGTACGCTGTCCGCACGTTCCACGGTCCGTTGTCCCACGCACCACCGCGGAGCGCACGAAGGCTGCTATCATCTGTACTAACACAACGTTGTTCAGCCCCTTGATAGCTACTTTCATATTCAGAGCAAGTCCATTCCCAAACATTGCCCGCCGTGTCATACAAACCAAAGGGATTCGCAGCAAACGAACCTACTGGTGCCGTATATTCAAAACTGCCACCACAATAACAATTAGCCTGATTAGAGCCAATCTCATTCCCCCACCAGTATTTGGTTTCGGTACCAGCTCGCGCCGTATATTCCCACTCGGCTTCGGTGGGTAAGCGGTATTGGTGGCCAGTTTGTTCAGTTAACCACGCGGCATAAGCTGTCGCATCATTCCAGCTGACACAGACAACCGGATGATTATCGGTCTGAGAAAAGTAAAGGTTGCGCCAATTAGCACCTTCCATGTATCCCCAAGAACCATCTTTGTATGTCCAACAACCATCTCCTTTTTCCGCATCTGTCTGATACCCGGTGGCTTCCACAAACCGCCGAAATTCACCCACCGTCACCTCATAGCGGCCCATCGCGAAGCTCGCTACCGACACCGAATGCACTGGCTGTTCATTGGAAGAACCCTCGCCTTGAATGTCCCCCATACGAAACGAACCAGCCGGTATCACGACCATTTCAGGCCCCGATCCACCATCTCGTAAGCTATCTTGAAACACATCGCCCGGTTGTGGTGCCGGTGGTGCGGGCATCGCAGAAACAGTTGCCGAAGCGGTGCTTTCCAGTCCGCTGGCACTGACGGCCGTGACTCGGTAAACATAACGGGTGCCATTCTGCAGTCCGGTGTGTGCATAGGATGTTGCGGTTGCAGAAACCCGATGCTCGGCACCGCCGGCTTCGCGCCAGTAAATCGCATAAGAAGCCGCACCCGCGGCCGGTTGCCAAGTTAGCGTGACTTGACTGTCCTCAGTGACGGCCGACAGATTGGTGGGGGTAGCCGGTGGGCTTTCTGGTGCCTGTGGTGTCGCAACCGCCGTGGCCGATGCTGTACCTTCCAACCCGGCCGCATTCACCGCCGTCACCCAATACGTGTAACTCGCACCATTGAACAAGCCGCTATGCAAATACGAATTGGCTGAAATTGACAACGTGCGTTCTGCGCCATCGGCTTCCCGCCAATGAAGGGTATAAGAAGCCGCGCCTGCGACCGGTTGCCAACTCAGCGTGACTTGACTATGCCCGGCGACCGCTGCGAGATGAGTCGGTGCTGGCAGCGGAACGGCCGTCGGTACATCATCCGTTGGTTCTGGTTCGGGCGAGATATCACAATTAGACGGTGCATCCGTTGGCAACGCCCGATTGCTTAACGTCGTTGCCATCACCGCGACATTGGACCGAAACACCGGAAAATTATCAGTCAGCGGATTTTTGCCTTCTTCGACGTACAGCGCATAAAACGTGTAATCCCCCCCTAAGCCGGGCAATACCTCAAAATCCAAGATGCGATGCACTTTTTTGGTGGTTTCCAACGAAGCCCGAAAAGGCTGTGCGGTAAAACTAAATGGATCGAAGGCTAGCTGTGTCATAAACAACCACTTCTGACTCGGCGGTTCGATAGCCACCCATAAATCCACCCGCTGAAAACGGGACGCTGCTTGCAGATTTTCTTGCAAGTTGACGATGATACATTCACCTACGTTATAAACCGGTTTTAATTGGTTGAACGTTAACTCCGCGGTTGCGCTCGCGGTTTGCGCCATGCTCAGTAGTAATGCACAGCTAATTAGGAAATTAACGCGTTTTTTCATGTTTAAGCACCTTTTCGTGCAAGTTAACCTTGCACTCCTGAGAAGTCGTTTTCGTGCAAGTTAACTTTGCGTGTCTGAGAAATGTGATTATGAGAGTTAAGATATATTATTGAGTATAGCATCAATCATTGAAACATCAACTTAGTCCATAACATATTATTAACTATAGCATCAATCATTGAAACATCAACTTAGTCCATAACGGATAGCATCCCATCGAGTAGGATACTATCCGTGAATAAATCCGAAAAATCCGTCAATCCGCTGTACTTGTACAAGGTTCGCCTTGTACTCCTGATAAATCTGTACAAGGTTCGCCTTGTACTCCTGATAACGCCGTTTAGTAACTACTCAGCCCTGAAAGGGCGCTTTATTAAAGCCCAGGGCAACGCCCTGGGATACTTGGCTCAAATTCGTTGATTTCTGGGATTCGCTGTACTTCTTTTGCAATTTATTTCTCAATATGCGTTGCAAATTGCAAAAGGAAGGCTTTTGAACTCATTAAATATAGCGGTAAGTTTATTCAATAATATTTAAAAACAATACCTTATCGTGATTGGCATGATCCTTGCTACACTCCTTATCAAAATATAATAAAACCTCATTTTGACTTATCACTTTATACACATAGAAAGGAGAAAATACCATGTTAAACAAACGTCACTTATTGCGTTCTACCTCACTGATAGGACTGGCTTTACCCCTACTACCCGTTGCACAAGCAGCGACTGACTGTACTGCGGTCACAGACATTCCGCAATCGGAGTGTGAAGTGCTTACCGATCTCTACAACAGCACCGATGGGCCCAACTGGACGGACAACATGGGCTGGAATGTGACCAATACGCCCTGTGATTGGGGGGGTGTCTCTTATGAGATTAAGGAAGACACCTATCTAAAAGGAGTCGTCTGTGAAAATGGGCATGTAAGGAAGATCGATCTATACCAGAATAACCTCAACGGCCCTATCCCTGAGTCGATAACGCGCTTGACAAGATTAACGTCACTCAAGCTGGGCAGCAACAATCTCGGTGGCGACGCGAGTCAAGCTATCCCGGATTTTCTGGGGGAGTTGACGAATTTGTGGACACTCTCTTTATGGGGAAACCAATTTATAGGGCCTGTTCCAGACTCTCTGGGGGATTTGACCCGGTTGCGTTCTCTGTCATTGTCCAAAAATCCCATCGGTGGGACTCTCCCAACATTTCTGGGAGGCTTGACCAAGTTGAAAACGCTCTCGATGCATAACAATGAACTCACAGGTTCTCTTCAACCTCTGGAGAACTTGAGCAACTTGCAAACACTGTGGTTGTACAACAATGATCTCAGTGGGACTCTCGATGTGTTGAGCAACTTTCCTGTGTTAGCAGAAACGTCGGTGTCCTATAACGACTTCAGCGGGACTATTCCAGAGGGGTTGGGGGACTTGAGCCATTTGGTGTCTTTTTCGGCACACCATAATGATCTGACTGGAGCTATCCCTGAATCTTTAGGCAACTTGAGCAATTTGGAAAAGCTGGCTCTGAACAGCAACGAACTCAGTGACTCGATTCCTGAATCTCTGGGAAATTTGAACAGTTTAAAAGTGCTCTCTCTGCACTACAATGAACTTAGCGGTTCTATCCCGAACTCTCTGGGAAACCTGAGTAGTTTGCAAGAATTGTGGTTATACAAAAACCAACTGAGCGGAACGATTCCTGATGAACTGGGCAACTTAAATCAGTTATTGGAAATATCGTTATCTAACAATAACCTAAGCGGTTCTATCCCAGAATCTTTGGGGAACTTAAACAATTTGGAACGACTCTCTCTGCACAAAAACCAACTGAGTGGTTCAATCCCTGAGTCTTTGGGAAACTTGAATCAGTTGCAGAAGCTCAAGCTGCACGCCAACGAACTGTGCGGAAATATCCCTCTATCGTTGATGAATCTGAATCGTTTGTTTTCGTTACAAATAGACAACAACCACTTAACGGCCTCTGAACCAGCGTTTATCGACTGGCTGAATAGCAAAAACGCGACATGGGCAACGACTCAAACACCTTGTTTTGCATCAAGCAATGACGCTTGTTTAGTTTATGGGCTACATGATGATGGACTGAATGACACCCAGTTTTTCACCATTAACCCAAACAACGACTTTGAAGTCAACGCATTGGGAGAAACCCATGTTGGGCACGATATTGAAGGCATGGCTATGCACCCAGAAACACTGGAAATTTACGCCTCGTCGGGCGATGATCAGGCGACAGGTTTAGAAAATGGTTATATTTACCATGTCAATAAAGATGATGGTGCTTTGACACCGATTTGTAGCACCGGCTTAGGCGAAGTGTCCGCGATGTCTTTCCGCCCGACAGATGCCACATTATGGGTTTGGGCTGACAGTGAAGGCCTGTTTACCATTGATATTAACCAAATTGATAATGGCGTTTGTGATAAAACCGAAATAGTCTCCCATTCGGCTAAAGTGGAAGGCTTGGCTTGGGGTGTTGAAGGCAATATACTCTATGGTAGTGCTGGCAACGTTCTGTACAGGTACTTCTCAGAGACGGGCGCGGTGGAACAAGCGTGTAATGACTTTCCTTCACAAGTGGAAGCCTTGGATATGTTAGCGGATGGCACGTTACTGTTTGGCTTACATGAAGCCAGTGATACCCGCATCCATTCGTTTGACATTGACACCTGCTCAGTCAGAGAGAGTATTTCTATGTCGGTGGATACGCCCTACACGGATATTGAAGGGATGGCTTGGCGGTGTCCATAGGGTGGATTAGAGAAAACCGGGGCAACCACAAGGGATTTGCCCCTACAAAAACAACAATATTGTAGGGGCAATCCTTTATGGTTGCCCCTACCTTTATGGTTGCCCCTAACTTTCCGCTGTTTTTTATCATAAACACTTCCCTTTCAATCCATAAGCGTTTTTAATCATGTTAATCTTTTCTGGTTCTAACGTTTTCTGTTGATAACAAATCGTAGGCCACCCAAGTCTTTTTTTTGCCCACCATTAATTTGAAAGGGCGCTTTATTAAAGCCCAGGGCTGCGCCCTAGGAACTGGTGGCGGTGTCCGTAAGATGTCGGTTTTTTATCATAAATACTTCCATTTCAATCCATAAGCGTTTTTAATCCTGTTAATCTGTTAGTACGCTGCGAGCCATGGATGGCGAGTAGTCTCTGGTAGCTGGGCATTTTCGTTAGAAAATGCAAGCCAGCGTAGAGTCATGGGGGAACGATTCCTTCGCCTCGGAAGGAGAGTGGACACGGACAG
>QNER01000548.1 GCA_003646175.1 Candidatus Parabeggiatoa sp. nov. 1 | reverse complement strand
TTCACCTTTTGAAATGTTTACCACTACCCTTGGGGCGCTACCAAATTTGGTTCTCAAAAAAGCGTTTATCAGTTTAACAAACCTTAAGTGTTTGATCACTATTAAGGCAACCCCAAAAATTTAATATACCACCCATGGGGCAACCACAAGGGATTGCCTTTGGTATATTATTATTTGGGAGTTACCTAACCATGTGGTGGCACCGAAGTTTCGGTCGGTTCGCAGATAACGTCAATGTGGTTTGCCCCCCTAATTCCCAATGTTCCATTAAGGCTATTAACATTCAGCCCTTTCAGGGTTGAGGTGTCGAGGATGATTGATTTCCCAAATACCACCCTGGTCCAGGGAACGCGCCAACCCCGATGGGGTTGAATGTGAATAGCCACAGGTTCCACCTGTGGTAACGTGGTAAAATATTTACTCAAACCCCATTTTTTTAAATTAGGATCTGATGTTACGCACATTGCTTCGACGATGTCACAGTTTGTGCAATAAAGCGGAAAGTTCCATACTATGATGATGTTTGGTGAAAGGGCTTACGCGGGGGATTGCCCCTACAATATAAAAGCTCAATGTAGGGGCAATTCTTTATGGTTGCCCCTGTGGACTCATTTTGAAGCGTTGTGCGTCATAGAGTTTTTAAATGAAATGCGAAGGCCGTCGTTTGTTATTCGCGATTTGAGATTGTTGATGGCCGTTAAGGAACGTGCATAAAATAACTTAGGAAACGTAATGGTAACCACAAGGGATTACCCCTACGAACCTGAACAAAATGTACGGGCAGTACTTTATGATTAACCTAATTGTATTATGCACGTTCCTAAATGAAATGCGAAGGTGATTATTCTCTATTCGCAATTTGAGATTGTTCCTGGCCGTTAAATTAAAGGGGCAACCGCGAAGGATTGCCCCTCTGGACTCATTTTGAAGCGTTGTGCGTAACATGAGTTAGGATATTTTATGAATAGTGAAATTGAATTAAAACTGTTAAAAGAGATAGAGGAATTAAAGAGAAAAGTTAGTCTCCTAGAGGGTAAAGATGAAAATCAGATTCCCACTTATCAATATAGTAAAATCAGAGATATTGATTTAAAAAAGTTATTTGATATTGAAAAAAAATTAAGTCCAACTATTTTTAATAGCTGGTTTAATAATGATATCTGCTTGACTACCGATATAGTTATGTATTTACAACAGCTAATCGAACAGAATAGTGGCTTAATAGATGACTATAATGAAGAAGATTTGAAAATCTATCTGATAAGTCCATTGCTTAACAAAATTAATTTTATGTTAAAAGATGAAGAAATACGCGGATTTTATGAGCTGCCCATGAGCTATACGACAGATAAATTTATTTTAAATGGTACTGTAGATTTTGTCGTTTCCAAAGGGCTATTTCACAGTAAAAAACCTTATTTTTTTATTCAAGAGTTTAAACTACGTTACGAATATGGCAATCCAAGGCCGCAACTGTTAGCAGAACTGATAAGTGCTGTTGAATTGAATGATTGGAAATTGATAAAAGGTGCTTATGTTATAGGTGGAAGTTGGCATTTTGCTATTTTGGAAAAGTTAGACCATGATAAATATCAATATTTTATATCGCAAAATTTTGATTCTACCAAAATAGATGATTTAAAATTAATCTACAAAAACCTATTATTTGTTAAAAATGAGATACTAACTATGGCATAGTTTGGAAGAATAATATTTTGGCAGGAGTCGGCCAGCTTAAGCTTGGGTATGCCAAACTAAAGTTGGCCGACTCCAATACAACAAATTGCTTAACTTTGCGCTGAAGCCGAACGAAAAAGTCCGTGCGGCTGAGCTTGGATGTTAGGCACGAACAGAAATGAGTGGGTTGCAATCTATGTCGTATAGTGATTTTACCTTAAAGAGAGTCAAGGAAGAACTTAATATAAACGTCGTTGAGAATAGAGATATATTCTCTCACATAAAAGGAACTGAAATTAGTGATATTTTGTTAACGATTTTAAAATATAATGTGCCGCTTGCTGTTGCTATTGGAACTACGATCGCACGCTCAGAGATGATAGTCGTTAACGTTCTAATAGAAGTTAAGAGAATACTAGAAGAAAAAATAAGTCTCTTTTCAGGGATAAACTTTGATGTTGATAAGGGTAGAAGTCTCAATGGGTTTTGTGATTTTATTATCAGCAAATCACCTGAACAGTTTTATATAAATGCACCTGTCATTGCCATTGTTGAATCAAAAGATGATAAAACGACTAGTGGGTTGGGTCAATGTGTAGCTGAAATGTATGCTTCAAGCATTTTTAACGAGAAAGATGAGCAGCAACTACCGACTATATATGGCGCAATAACAACGGGTAGCAATTGGAGATTTTTGAAGTATAAAGACAACACGGCTTTCATTGACTTTGATGAGTATCCTATTGAAAATGCTAGTAAAATAGTTGGAATTTTGGTGAACATGCTCAATCAAAATGCCTAACATTGCGCCCCAGCGCGAATAGGCTAGGCTTGAATTAAATTCACCAATTTCAAATACAACAAATTGTCTATAGTTTGTAAGAATAATAATTTAAGAATGAAACCGTAAAACGTTTTGGAAACGCTTTACGGTTTTGCCCTAGGCGGCTTAGCTTGAACGTTAGGCTAAAAAAATAGGAGATTTCTATGAATAGTGAAATTGAATTAAAACTGTTAAAAGAGATAGAGGAATTAAAGAAACAAGTTGCTATCCTGAAGGGTAAAGATGAAAATCAGATTCCCACTTACCAATATAGTAAAATCAGAGATACTGAATTAAAAAAGTTATTTGAGATTGAAAAGAACTTAGATGACAGTATTTTTGATGAATGGTTAAACAATAAAATTGAAATAGATAATTCAATCGAAAGTTTTTTAAAAGATTTAATCGAAGATAATAAATCTTTGATTGAAACTTATGGCGAAGAAGATTTAAAAGTTAAGTTTATCGTTCCCATTTTGAATAAAATCAGGTTTAAATCTTATGAAAAGAAAATTCAAGATTTTTATGAATTGCCGATGAGCTACAAAACGAGTAGATTTATCTTAAATGGCACCGTAGATTTTGTTGTGTCCGAAGGGTTGGTAGATAGCAAAAAACCTTATTTTTTTATTCAAGAGTTTAAAAGAAGTGAAGATTATGGAAATCCAAGGCCGCAACTGTTAGCAGAACTGATAAGTGCTGTTGAATTGAATGATTGGAAATTGATAAAAGGTGCTTATGTTATAGGTGGGAATTGGCATTTTGCTATTTTGGAAAAATTAGAACGTCATAAATATCAATACTTTATTTCGCAAAATTTTGATTCAACCAAAATAGAGGATTTAAAAGCAATATACAAAAACCTATTATTTGTTAAAAATGAGATACTAACAATGGTAGTATAAACTTGATGGTATACACACAGAGGGCACAGAGCTACACAGAGTGGCACAGAGTTAAATTTAATTTATCCAGAAAATTCAAATAGTTACTCCAGGATTGACAAATCAAAAAAGTTCAATTTATGACCGTGGTAAGTATATTCCAATACATATCATTCACAAAGCAACAGTGCCAGTTTCTATGCGGATGATCTTTGGTATGGAAGTTTATGGGAAGATCGTTTTCGTTCCAGCTTAGTTCGGGGAATAAAATTATTTTTTGACGGGTCTCAAAACATAGAACTTAATCCTTCTGCGAGCGAATAGGGTCTCTCATCCAGCAGAATATTGGTGGTCAAGCGACCGAGCGAATGCAGAGGGGCGAATTTGACAGGGTGCTATCACCCCATTCGCTTTACCAAGCACTTGGAAATGATGCGACAGTCCGCCAAACTATTTGGGAAATTGATAATGTCATTTAGCGAATATAAAGATTATAAAGCTTCTGAATTAGAAGAAATTTTTAAAATCCACATAAAAAATAATGAGCTTCTCTTTAATCATTTTAAGCCAAGTGGTGAAACTTATAGTACTCTACAGGTAGATGTCAAGAAGATGTCATCACGCCTGAGGTTATCAAAATTTGATAATGAAGCAACCCGAGGGAGTCTGTTAGTATCACGTATTTTGTGGGAATCGGGTGTCGTTTATAACTTGGGGGTATTCTTTGAACCGCCTGTCAATCTATCATCCGAGGAGACACCCGATCTGCCACATCAGTTAAATGGTAAATATGATGGTGCTTTGAGCCTTGATGAAATTGATTTTAGTTCTCCCATTATCTCAGTTGTAGATGTCAAAAAAAGTAGCCGATCTGATGGTTTAGGTCAATGCATAGCTGAAATGTATGCGACATTAAAAGAATTTAAACAGGATAAGGTATATGGAATTATAACCGATGGTGAAGTGTGGGAGTTCCTTCGATTAGAAAATGCTATACTCTCGGTGGATGAAAATAACTACTATATCAAGTCTGTCGCTGATATTGTTGATAGGATTGGTTATATAGCTGGCATTTTTAAGAAAGGTTGTTAATGCGAATTAAGAATGAAAAATGTAGAATGAACAAAGATTTATAAAATAACTTTCAATCAATACGTTTTTATAAATCATTGATTTCATAATATTTAATTCAACCCTTCATTCGCATTGACAGATAACCCAACTTTAAATGGGGAGGGGGAAGAAAAAATATTTCCAAAAAAGTTAAAACAAAAGCTTGACAACCCTCTATCACTTGTTAAAATGCGAAGCATCATGGAAACTGACCTGAAAATACTTGCCGATACTTGACAACAATTCTTGAATTTGGTATGGGCAATCCTTTATCATTGCCCTCTTCTCCAGTATGGCATTCGCATTTAACTGAATAACTGATAACTGATGAGTTATATCTAAGCTCAAGTGGGCCGCGTGGTTCAAAGTTGTGTGTTCATTGTATTCATGCACTAACTAAAGGAGGTGATTTTTAAAATAGCTGTAATTGAGTTGGCTTATGCAGCGGACTCTATTGATATCGTAGCCAAGTTGGCTGCGTGGTTCACATAAGCGCATTCAGCCAAATGGTTCGCTTGACTGAGAAATGCTATTGTGTGTTTCAAAGGCAGGTGCGATGTCACCGTGATCCCTAGATGTGGAAAAGAACCTCTCACATTTTATCTCATGATGAGATGTTACATTCCTTATTCTATTTAGACTAATGTCTCGTCGTTTTCGTTCAAAACTGGATGGTATTCCAATACATATCATTCAACGTGGTCTCAATGACTTTGAAAAAGCGGCGTGGGAAATTGATTTATTTAGGGAAAAAGGTACAATAACAATTTTTCATTAGTAGTTTAATTACACATTTGTAGTGTAGTGAAAAGCTTGTGTTCGAGATGGGCTTTTCATTTCTAACCTACTGAAAACTCAGGAAAAGCCTGTAACTCATTGATTTTGATTTCAGTCGAGCTTCTTTTTGTAAGTCATTGAAAATATTAAATGCTAAAAAGTTTTCAGGAGTTTTCAGTAACCTATTATTTTTAGAATTTGGAGTTAATGAGATGGTAAAGATATTTGTTGGATTTGTGATGCTAACTATCTGTTCAAGTGCATTCGCAGAAGCTAAGATGCTTGTCAGCGACAGAGATCCCAGTTTGGCAATCAATGCATGGGGTGGTGCAAAACACGGTACTGTATTGAGATTGCATAACCAATGTCAACCAAGTAATCCAGATTGCACATGGACATACAGTAAAG
>QNER01000547.1 GCA_003646175.1 Candidatus Parabeggiatoa sp. nov. 1 | reverse complement strand
TAGCGTATAGGCTTCCTGCAATGCGGTTAATGCATCCGGGTAAGCTTTGCGCCGCAGCCGCACTTGAAACAGGTTAAAACAGGCCAACGCCCGTTTATCATCGGTGGGTGCGGTATCGCGGGCTTGCAGAAAATCTTGTTCTGCTTGGGCCAAATCGCCCTGCGAAGAATACAGGCTGCCTTCAATCAGCGCAACTTGGCTTTTATAATGAGGGTGTGCCGTCAGCAAACGTTTTATCTCAGCAATGTCATCGGCAAGATGTGTTAACTGGGTGCTATCATATTGGGTAAACTCATCACGCGGTTTGACTTGTTGAGATAAACCCATTAAACCCATTTTGTGCAAAATCTTATCCAACTTGTCATCCATGCCTTTGACCATGGGCATTAATTCATCCAACCCTGCGACCACCACGTCGATTTTTTCAGTCAGTAAAGGTGCCCACGTTTGAAACGCGGCCGTGAACTGCGATAAGGGCGCCAAACTGTTTTGCCACGCGGCCTGCGCTTTTTCCAAACACTGGGGGATATCTGCTAATTGGTTTTGGGTAGCATCGGCTTGTTGTTGTAAAAGCTGCAATTGCTGATTGATTTCGCCGGTTTGGGCAAAATCATTAGCTTGCATGGCTTTAACCATTTGCGTTTTTTGCGCATCCAATTGGTGTTCGATGGCCGCTTGTTGTTGTTCAACGGTGGCGGTGAGTTTGGCTTGTGCGGTTTTTAGATCGCGCACATCCGCCCAAACCCCGGCGCGTTGCAGTGCCGCATAAGTATCTTTAACCCGTGGCTGTTGGCGCAGTTGTTCAACAAAGAAAAATAGGATGGCGTTGCCTAATAATTCGTTATAACGGAAAAACGCAATAAAATCATCGGTTAATGACAAACCCGGTTTTTCCAACACACTGGGGTTTTGCGTTTGTAATTGTTTTAGGACTAAATCGGTGATCGCGAAAGTGCCTTTATAACTGATGATGGCGGTTAAATCGGCTTCGGTGAGTTCTGAGGTGGTTTGGAACAACTGTTGGGTGTGCTTGGCTAAGGCTTTGCAGGTTTTGATCGCCTCGGCGCGGAAATTTGGCAAACTAAAGTTTGTAGGCCGTGTCTCGGCAAACGGCTGGAAGTAGTTGAGTTCAATTTGGTCATAAAATTCTCGCTCCAATTTGGAATGGGTGAGTTTTTGCCAAAATTTCAGTTTTTGCTCAGGGCTGGAGAGTCCGGCTGCGATCGCAACGAGGGCGTAGACGTAACTTTGTTGAAAAGCCCCGGTGATTTCTTGGGCGGATAACGTGAAATGGTTTTTCAGGGCCGCGACGGCTTTATCGCCCGCCCGTGCGGAAAGTTCTACCACGGCGGGGCTGTCGAGGAGTGAACTGAGGCCGATTTGTAAGAATGAAGGTAGTGGCATGGTTTGTCTTTGAATTAAGTTTGATGATATTATTATAACATTTCCCGATTGCGTAGCGTAAAATACAATTTGAGTTCCAGGGGCAACGCCCCTGGCTAAATAAACTTCACTGCTGCTATCCCTTTTTTCGGGATAGTATCCGTTTAACTTTGAGCGGTGAAATTAATTATCTGAACATCTATATATTAATATTATTTTGCACCTTCGGTGCTTAAAAACCTAGCCCCAACGGGGCGAAATTAATAAAGCCAGTGTAACTACCTGGAACTTAGGAATGGGAATTTAATAACAGTCCCATTTGCAACGAAGCAAAATCACAGCTTTACGCCACTGCCGGAATAAAATGGGAACGTTATATAAATCTCATTTATTAATTAATGCCTCTCGTGCGTGCCATTAGGGTAAAACCTTCAAAGTTTCCAAAACTTTGAAGGTTTCTAACTGCTATTGATTTAGGAGTTTGTATATTATGATGACTTTGAAAGTAAAACTTATTTCCGCTTTTTTTGTCGTTACTATCTTCGTGATAGTCGTTGGTGTTATTGGTATTTATACCACCAATACCATTAATAAAAATTTTGACAATGTCCAACAAGAAACAGTGCCAAGTATGATTGCGCTAGGACAACTGAAGGCGGCTTTTTACAGAATGTTTCTGGAAGCGGTGAATATCGCCTTCATCAATGCCGAAGTCCAAGCATTGTATGATGAAGTTGATGAAAGTGCGACACCCAAGCAAGAACACGAGGACGCACAAGAAGAGGCGGAAGAATTTGACGACATGGAATTTGATGAAGCGGTAGTAGACATGGAAATATGGTTCGCTGAGTATGAAGCGGTGGTTTGGACAGAAGAAGAGCAGGGTATGGTGCCAAAACTCCGCACACTTATCGAAACCAATCAGAACATAGCTCAAGAGCTGATCAATTTACGCCTTCAGAATGCCAATCGTGGTGAAATCTTAGAGAAAAAGGAAGAACTTGAATACGCAAAGTATTTGTTTTCAGCAGCCATTGAGCGAGCGATTGGTGTTGCTTCTGCCGAACTTGAGGAAGATATTCAGAGAAGCCACCAAAGTGCCACCCAAGCGTTCGTGGTTAATTTAGTGGCTATCATCATTTCTGTGTTGTTAGCAGGTTTTTTTGGTTTTTTCACCACTAATGCTATTGCAACGCCAATTACACAGTTCAAAGAAGCGGCTGTGAAGATTGGGCAAGGGCAATTAGACACACAAGTTGCTATTCAGTCTCAAGATGAAGTCGGTGTTTTAGCCAATACTTTCAATAAGATGGCAAAGGATTTAAAAGCTTCTTATGAGCAATTAGCCGAGTACAATCGTACTTTAGAAGATAAAGTTGAGACGCGCACCCACGCCTTGTCACAAGCAAATGAAGAATTGCAAACCACAGTAGAACAGCTTCAAACCACCCAACAAGAATTGATTCAATCCGAGAAAATGGCTGCGTTAGGACAACTGGTGGCTGGCGTTGCTCACGAAATTAATACCCCATTGGGTGCGATTAATTCGGCGGTGGGCAATATCAATAAATTCTTGAGCCAAACGCTTGTAGAGTTACCGGACTTTTTCCGTTTGCTCTCCAAAGAACAACTGTCCGCTTTTTTGGATTTACTACAAAGATCGTTGGCAAAAGAAACCATGCTGTCTTCCAAAGAAGAACGTAAACTGAAACGCCAATTGAAACGCCAATTAGAAGAGGAGGAAATTGAGGATGCTGATATCAAAGCTGATACCTTTGTGGAAATGGGCATTTATGACGAGGTGTCGCCATTTTTACCTTTGTTACAAAGTTCTGACCGTGAAACGCTTTTAGATACGGCTTATAGACTTTCTAGTTTACAACGAAGTTCACAAACGATTGATATGGCTGTCCAACGTGCCTCTAAGGTGGTATTTGCGCTGAAAAGTTTTGCCCGTTATGAACATAGCGGGGAAAAAATTGAGGCGAATATCACAGAAGGCATTGAAACCGTGTTAACTCTTTATCAGAACCAACTTAAACACAATATCAAGGTTGTCAAACACTATGCCCAGTTGCCGCCTATTCTGTGCCACGCCGATGAGTTGAATCAGGTTTGGACAAATCTGATTCATAATGCTTTGCAAGCGATGGATCATACAGGTACTTTAACCATTGATGTCAGTCAGCAATATAATCAAGTGGTTATCAGCATCACTGATAGTGGCGAGGGTATTGCGTCGGATATCAAGGACAAAATCTTTGAGCCTTTTTTCACCACCAAACGCGCTGGTGAAGGAAGCGGCTTGGGGTTAGATATTGTCAAAAAGATTGTCGAAAAACATGAGGGTCATATTACCGTCGAAAGTCAACCTGGGAAAACTACATTTACGGTGTCTATTCCGGTTTAAAGGGGATCGCTCCAAGGGGAAAGGAAAAAATGATTATATATTATATAGTTTTTCAGCTATGTACAGGAAAAAAACGTGTTCAAGTCGTGATGCTATCGCTTTTTTGCGATAGTATCACTCAAAAAATCTGCCGTCGTTATCAATCTTTTTTAAAGTTTTGTACACAACCCAAATGAGGACTGTCAATTCCAAAGCCTAGTGATACTATCGCAAAAAAAAGCGATAGCATCACTGAACGTTTTGGAAACGCTTTACGGTTTTTACCTATTATAGTATTTTCCTTTCCCCTTTCCCCTTTCACCTTTCCACAAAAAAAGGAGACACATCATGCCTAAACCCGTTATTTTATGCGTCGATGACGAGAAAATTATTTTAGAAACGCTCAAACGGCAATTGAAAGAAGAATTTGGTAAAACATACAGCTATGAATTTGCCGATAACGCTGATGAAGCAATGGAACTCATTGAAGAGTTAGAAGAGGAGAACGTAAAAATTATCGTTATTGTTTCTGATTGGTTAATGCCGGGGAAAAAAGGCGATGAATTTCTCATTGATGTTCATAACAGCTATCCTCAAATTGTGAAAATGATGCTGACAGGGCAAGCGGATGGCGAGGCTGTCGAACGGGCCAAAAAGCAAGCCAATCTTCACTGTTGTTTACACAAGCCTTGGAGTCACGCAGAATTAGTTGAAGCGATCAAGTCTGGTTTGGAAAAGTTTGAATAGAGCGGCTCGAACCCAAGCTTTTCAGTAATAACTACAAGGATTGTATTAAAGCCACGGATAAACAAAAAGGATGACAAGGATTGGCAAATTTTTTGTCGTTATTGATGTTTTATCCGCAGCGATTATGCAATCCCTGTCGTTATTGATGTTTTATCTTTGTTTATATGCAATCCTTGTCATTATTGCAGGAGGGAAACTATCTTGAGCAAACCCGTTATTGTATGCGTTGATGATGAACCTATGATACTTTATAGTCTTAAAGTCGAACTGAAAAAAATACTGGGGAGGAAATATGTTGTAGAAAGTGCTGAAAGCGGCGGCGAAGCCATAGAAATCATTGAGGAGTTGTTAGAAGATAATATCGACATACCTTTGGTTATCTCTGACTACATTATGCCTCAGATGAAGGGTGATGAACTGTTGCAACGTATTCATGCTATTGCCGCAAAAACGCTCAAAGTGATGCTGACGGGACAAGCCAGTATTGAAGCTGTGGTTAATGCGATCAATAGTGCCAAATTATACCGTTATATGGGCAAACCTTGGGACCATGACGATCTAAAATTAACTGTTACAGAGGCTATACGCAGCTATTTTCAGGATAAACAGTTAGCAGAACAACACGCCAAGTTGCAACAAATGAACCTACAGTTAGAGCAATCAAACCGCGAACAAGCCGCTTTGATTAATGCTTATGAACGCTTTGTGCCTCGCCAATTTTTAAGTCTTCTGGACAAAAAAAGCATTCTGGACATTAATTTAGGTGACCAAATTGAGAAAGAAATGACCATTTTGTTTACCGATATTCGGGGATTTACTTCCCTTTCGGAAACTTTGACACTACAAGATAACTTTGAATTTCTCAATAGCTACTTGGGTCAAATGGGCCTTATTATTAAAGCACATCATGGTTTTATTGATAAATTTATTGGTGATGCGATCATGGCTTTGTTTCCAACCGGTGCTGATGATGCTGTCTGTGCGGGCATTGCCATGCTGAAAAGGCTAACAGAATACAATAACTTGTTGCAACATGCCAGTTTTGAACCGATTAACATTGGTATTGGCATCAATACTGGCCCATTAATGTTAGGGATATTAGGGGGTCAGGAACGTATGGAAGGTACAGTGATTGCCGATGCTGTGAATGTAGCTGCACGAGTGGAG
>QNER01000546.1 GCA_003646175.1 Candidatus Parabeggiatoa sp. nov. 1 | reverse complement strand
TTGTACGAAAAAGGTTCTCAGGAGTACAAGGCGAACCTTGTACGAAAAAGGTTCTCAGGAGTACAAGGCGAACCTTGTACGAAAAAGGTTCTCAGGAGTACAAGGCGAACCTTGTACGAAAAAACCGCGTGATAATTGAGAGGTGACATTGTCAATCTCATATTTATTTTGAAATCAACCGCTTACCAAAAACTTGCACATCGAGTATCAAGTTAATCATTTTTTAGAGATAACTCCCATTACCCATTACCTATTACCTATTACCTATTACCCATTACTATGAAAAAACGCATATCTGCCGCTGAAGCTTTTAATGTTCAATCCGATGATTCTAACCAAACCGAGGTAATGGCAAATCTTGATGAATTATCTCTTGATTTTGACGACGACGACTTTGAAGAGGACGCACTTGGAATCGAGAACCAAGCTAATAAGCCCTCTACGCCTAAAGCAAAAAAGCTACCAACACCAAGCCTATCATCAAGCCAAATGCCACAACAACAGAGTAATCAATTATCTCTTGATAACGGAATTGACAGAAAGGCTAACGCCTCTCATTCTAGGGCAAGAAATATCCCACCGGCAGCCCCAACACCAAGTCCCTCAAACCAAATGCCACAGAGTAGTCTCGTTACCTCCGAAGAACTACAACTGGAAAAGGAACCGATTAAAGTGCGTGAAACCGGCTTTTGGCGGTGGAAACGAGTTATCGTGCCGCCCAATGCTTACGTTATTCATACGCGCTTAGGACGCGATGCGCCGGTTACCGTTGGTTTGGGGAAATCTTTTCGTTATAACCCCAACACGGATGCCTATTTAGTAGTACCTGCCGCTATGCAGACAATCGGTATCGTGGCAAGGTGCATTACTAAGGAAAAACAAGGGCTTAATATTCTCGCTTATTTACAATGGCAAATCTCTGATTTTTCAATCGCCTACAAAAGATTAGATGTTTCTGATAGCCGTGATCCCCTTGGTATTGTCAATGCCCAACTGAGTGAACAAGCCGAAGCTGCCATCAAAGATAAAATTGCCACCATGAGTGTGGAAGAGGTGTTAACGGATAAAGCGCCGGTTATTGAAGAACTGACAAAACGCCTTGAAGCTGTGACAGCAGAGCGTAGTCATGAAGCGGTTGCCGCGGCTGAAGAAGGCTTGGGCATTAAAATTGTCACCGTTCAGATCAGAGAAGCCTTTGTCAGTTCGCAAAAGCTTTGGCAGGATTTACAAGCTCCTTTTCGTTATCAACAAGAACAGGCAGCTCGCATTAGCCGTTTGACAATGCAAAATGAGCTCCACAAAAAAGAACTGGAAAGTCATCGCTTTAAAGAAACTCGTGAAGCGGAAACGAACACCGCTATTGAGCAGGTGAAGCAAAGCAAACAAACGGAAGGCTTCAAATTAAAGTTAGCTGAGGAAGCCATTCGTTTTAACAAGGAACAGGAAACCCTTCAGCAGAAGATTCAACGGGAGGAAAAAACCACGCTCGCCCAGCAAGCCTCAAAATCGCGACTCCAAACACAGGCGCAGGAAACAGCCCAACAGAACATTCAACAGGAAGAAGAAACCGCCCTTGCTAGACAGATTTCGGAGCAACGAGTCCAAGCACAACAGGCGCGTTTGGATCATGAAACGCAATTAGTCACCCTCCAACAGGAACTGGCGAATGAATTAGAGCAAACCAAACTGGAGAATGAAGCCCGCAATAACAAAGAAAGCTTGCAAACGGAGCAAGCCTTACATGCCTTCGCTGAAGAAAGCCGTTTTAATGAAGCCAAAATGCTGGTTGAAAAGCAACGGATGGAACAGGAAGCGATACTCAAGAAACAAGCGGCTGGACTCAAATTACTCATTCAAGAGCAAGACAACTTAATTGAAGCAAAAGCGTTGGAAGCCCGCTTGGCACGTCAACGAAAAGAGCAGTTGGCGCAATTGGAATTAGAAGAGGCTAAGAATAGGGTGAACTTAGCCCGACAGGAAAAGGAAATCGAATTACAGGGTAAGACGCAGGAAGTTCACAATTTGGTGAATGAGTCAGATTTACTCAGACGGCTGATTGATAACTCGGCTGACATTGCAGCGCAAATGCCCGACATTCAAGAACTGAAAGTGCTGCAAACAGGCAGCGGTGATTTTGATGCGTTTTCCGCATTTCTGGCAAAAATACTGGCGGTTGCCGAGAATTTAGGCGTACCGTTGAAATTGACTAATGCGACTCATGCTGCTGCTTCACCACCGAAAAAAAAAAGCGACGCAAATGAACTCAGTACAGCGGATTGACGGATTTAACTGATTTTTGGTTTCTTGATAATGTCAGGTTATCAGGAGTACAAGGCGAACCTTGTACGAAAAAGCGATGTGATTGCAAGGTTCGCCTTGCACTCCTAAAAAACAGTCAAGGAGTCAATATTTATGAAATCAGCATGGCATACACCATTACTTGCTTTTTTGATGGGGCTTATTGTTTTGAGCCTCAGTGCTTGTTTATCGACTCATTCTTCTTCATCAGCTTATACTTCTCCTATAAAAAGTGATGAAGTTGTTATGTTCTTGCCCACTGTTGGTTATCCAGAGAGTGAGGAAACATGGACGTTACACATTCACGGTTGGATTTATGAGCCGCAATGGGAAGGAACGGCACTGGCGCGTCGTTTGTTTGAACTGGAAGATGAGCCAGATGATGAGTCTCTGTTGAGGAAAAGAGCCGGGGCTTTTTTTGTCGATAATGAAAGGGGAAAACCAATTGCGATCCTGTTAGGCGGAAAACGCTTTATACTCAACAATAAATCCGCACCCAATGGGCATTTTTCTGATGTGCTACGTTTGCCCGCAGCTGAGGTTGAAGCGTTGCGGCAACAGGAAAGTACCGACAAATTCATTCCTTTTCAAGCAGTGACTCGTGCTGATGATTCACGCCGGTTTGCGGGTAAAATTCAACTGGTTGATAAACAAGGCATTTCTGTTATATCGGATATTGACGATACGATTAAAATCAGTGAAGTTCGTGATAAACAAGCTTTGCTGGCAAATACGTTTACACGCCCGTTTCAGCCAGTGCCCAATATGGCTAATTTCTATAAGGCATTGACTCAACAAAGCAATGTCACATTTCACTATGTTTCCGCCAGCCCTTGGCAGCTTTATCAGCCACTGACTGAGTTTCTCACCGAGAATCGTTTTCCGGCTGGGAGTTTTCATTTGCGTCTGTTTCGCTTGAAAGATAGCAGCTTTTTCGATTTCTTCAAATCGTCACGCGATCATAAAATGCAGGCAATTCAATCTTTGATTGATTGTTGCGTTGAACGGCGTTTTATTTTGGTAGGGGATTCTGGAGAGCGTGATCCTGAAATCTATGCTGACATTGCCCGTCAATATCCTCAGCAAGTTATCCGTATTTTCATTCGTGACGTGACGGGAGAAGGGGAAGCGGCAACGCGCTATCAAACAACCTTTAAAGATTTGCCTAAGTCGCTGTGGACAGTGTTTAGCGATGGCGAATTAGGAAGTGAACATTTAGAATCTGAAACTGGGGACTTGGGAATGAAAGGGTATAAGGATCCACGCCGGAAATAATCAGGCAAAAAATGTGAAACGGTCGTGATGCTATAGCGTTTTCCGATAGCATCACGACAGGTTCAAACACTAAATAATCTATTGAGCCAATCAGTAAATTGATGAGCAATTTCAGTTTCTGGTTGCAAAACGTGGGCGGTAATCGCTTGTCCAAATGGCTTTCCCGGTTCATCTTGCCATGCCAAATAGGTGTAAATTTCGGCTTTGCTGACATGCGCTTCTTTAAAATAAGTCACTTTTCTGCGACGGGCACATTTCACACAACTTTGGGCAGTCGCTAAGGTATCTGGTAAAGCCAGTTGTTTGAGAAAATCTTCAAGCATCCCCGGTTCGATGTTATTTGGCATTAACCAAATACCAAGGCGGGGATATTTATCAACACTCGGATGTATTGTCCCTTGTTTGTCAGGCTGGGCTGGCAGCGTATATCCATATTTTTTCAGTTTATCCGTTAGTTGTTGCCATCTTGCCATGATATCAATATCGGCATCTAATACAATACCAATTATTTTAGGACGTGATTGTGGGGATCGTTGAAGACGATCCCATAATACCTTAAGTACCTTTTCATAACCATTGCAGTCATGGATACAAAAAGTTTCAAGTAAATTATGTGCCTGACACAGGTGCATAATGACATGGCAATCATCTTTGCCTTCTACCAAAAGCACACGTTCACCTTTTTCACATTTGCAGGGTGTCTTTGCCATTAACGCATTTCCCCAGAAATTTCCAAAACATCTCCCAAAGTTTCACCGTCATACGGCATAACACTCATACCTTCCCCCGGATATTCGTCAAGACGGTGAAAAGTCCCGTTATCTTCTTGTTGTTCCCAAACCGAATGAAATGCACGCACACAGTCCCAACTATGGGTTGTCGCAAACACTTGGATATTGAATTCTGTCGCAAATTTGAAGATTAATGCCCACAACTGAGGTTGTACTGCGTAATGCAGCCCATTTTCAAATTCATCTATGAGTAGAAAACCACCCTTTGCTTGTAACATAGATAAAACCAGTTGTAGCGTTCGTGACATACCACCGCCTAAACTTTTTAACGGAAATGGCGAATCTACACCGGCAACTTTCACAATGGCGGCGCGAAAACTTAACTTGCCGCCTTCTGAATGCCGACGCTTTCTAAAAGCAAGATTCTCAAAGTTTGGTGTAACAAATTTTAGGGCATTTTTGACTTCCTGTTCATCTGCAGTCAGAGCCACGTCATCCCATAAATCTGCTAACTTATCCGCCGGCAACAAATCTGTTGGCACATAACTGACTGGCAAAGTAATTTTTTCTTTCTGTAACCGTGACTGAGCTTGCTGATATTCGTGTTTATCAAAAGATTCAAAATCAAGCCAGGTTTCCAAAATGCCGGGGGGATCAAATAGCGGTGCCAACACGGGGGAGGCTAATAAATTGTTTTTGCAAATTATTTTTAAAGATTGTTGTATTTTAGGGTTGCCGGTGAGTTTTGGCAGACTGTCTCCTAACGTTTGTCGGTGTTTATGACTTATCCCAGCTTCCGCTTTCGATACTTCGTTGGAAGTATAAAGAGGCTTTACACGGACACATTGTGTTTCTTCAATATCACCGATATAGATTTCTTTATTCCCATCGGTTGGAAATCGGCGATGGGTAAATAAACTTTCAACCGGCAGTCGGATTTTTTCGCCCGAAACCACATCCAGCATTTCATCATGCACATTCAGCAATTCTTCAAGTACGCTTGGCGCACCCAAAGCGGCATAAATTCGCAACGCATCTAGCACGGTACTTTTACCCACATTATTCTGTCCAACAATTAAGTTAACGTGGGCGAGATGTTTAATGGGTAAGTCTTGCAATAAACGAAAATTTTTGATTGAAAGGTTTGGTAAAATGTGATTTGACATATTTTTTAGTTATCCCATTGAGTAGTCAGTACTTTGATCCCAGAAATAAGCGAATTAAAACCATTGGTATATAGTTTTTCAGAAAAGTTCACTTCACGGATGCTATCCTTTCTTAAGGATAGTATCCGTTTACTTTGACTTGTGAAATTAATTACTGATGTTACGCACAACGCTTCAAAATTAGTCGGCCCAGGGGCAACCATAAAGGATTGCCCCTACATTAAGT
>QNER01000545.1 GCA_003646175.1 Candidatus Parabeggiatoa sp. nov. 1 | reverse complement strand
TACGCTCGACGAACGTATCACGGGTATTAAATCTGGCACTTATACTTTAACCAGTACCGTGACGATTGTGGAAACGGGCGAATCAGACAGCCAGACACTTTTGGTTAAAGTCGTCACGCCCGAAGAATTAGATAAATTGGTTTTAATCTCACCGAGTTCCTATCCCGGAGGTATCAAGATTGGGGTGCCAACTCAAGTTATCTTTGGAGGTATTTGTAGAGCAAAGAAATTTCCCCCAGTCTTGACCTTAGAAGAAGTCAGTAAGGATGGCATTCTGATAGCAACCCTAGGCGAACTCAGAAAGGATGGAATCCGTCGTGCTTATTCAGGCACCTTCACCATTACCTCAAATGTTGAGGGTAAAAAATTTTACCGAACGACCGCTTTGCACAACGGGCAACGTGTGGTTTCTGACATTGACTTCCTGTTGATAACCAGATTTCCAATAGATTCCGTTCCCAAAGATTTAAACAATTGGACTTCTGATCCCATTACTGGTCTGTCAATCTTATCGGATAAGATAATAATCAGTTTTAATGAGGGAACCTCCCCAGATCGTATTGAAGAAATTGTTGCGGCTGAAGGCGCAAAGATTGTGGATATGATACCCTCTCTGGAAAAATTTCTCCTTCATTTTTCTGGGGATGGAACGGTTGAATTTGTGCGAAAACTCGTTGCGGCTTTTGGGGCCTATTCAGAAGTCGAATATGCGGAACCGGTTCTTAAGTATGAAACTCACTAACTCAAAAGGAGGTCACGATCCAAAGAATCCAAATTGTCCGAAGGTCGGATGAAAAAACGTCCGTCGCTTGGTCAGCGAAATGTTTGGTGGGCTTGAAATAGCCTAGTGTAGGCCCTATAAATACAAGCGTTTGCGGCTAACCATATCGGCTGAAACTTTTGTCCATACACTTTTATATAGTCCTGAAATGTGGGTGATTTGTTAGGAGTCGGCCAACTTTAGTTTGGTAAGCCCTGCCAAACTAAAGTTGGCCGACTCCATCACCCATATTGCACCACCACCCACTTTTAGCAAATAGGTCAATAACCATGAAAAAAATCGCAAAATGGGGTTTAGTCATTACTTTGTTTTGCATCATGGAAAATAGTTGGGCCAATTCCAATGATGAACAGCCCATCTACCGCTTCTACGCGGTCCATGATGATAGCTTAAACGATAGTCAATTTATTACTATCTCTTCTGACACACTTGAGGTTAACACCTTGGGTGAAATTCACTTGGCTTATGATATTGAAGCCTTGGATGCACACCCGAATACTCAAGTCCTGTATGCCGGTTCTGGTGATCAAACTGACCAAAAAGGTGTTCTGTACACAGTTGACGCACAAACGGGTGTGTTGACCGAAATTGGTTATACTGGATTTCGTGAAATTGAGGCATTGTCTTTCCATCCGAACGGTACCCTGTGGGGTTGGGCTAAAGGCAAGGGCTTAATTGAAATTAATCCTCAAACCGGCGCCGGTAAACTGGTGGCTCCCTTTAAGGTCCAAGTGGAAGGGATGACTTGGGATAACGAGGGCACTTATCTTTACGCAGCCCAAGATACTTATCTTTGGGTTTATGATGGACAACAAGTGAAAAAAGCCTGTGATTTGCCTGGTCATACGGAAGCTTTGGAAATGCTCCCAGATGGCACTTTGCTGATAGGTGTGCATGGACAAAAAACGTTGTTAAGTTTCAAAACCTTCAACCTAAAAACCTGTGAAATAGTCAAGGGCATAGATATTCCCACTGACTTCGATGATGTTGAAGGTATCACTTGGCTCAAAATCACCCCAGAGCCGGGAATTTCTTTAGCTCAAGCACCACAAACTGCGTTGACAATCAAAGAAGGCTCGACTGATTATCTTTCTTTTAATATCAGCTTGTTGAAAGAGGATGGAATTCCCTATCAGCTCGCTTTCAGTCAAACCATTACGCCTGATGTGGATGGTATTGCCATTGTCTATGATGGTTGGTGGAAGCCTGGCGCTATGAGCATTACGCTCGACGAACGTGTCACGGGTCTTAAATCTGGCACGTATACGCTAACCAGTACCGTGACTATCGTGGAAACGGGCGAATCAGCCAGCCAGACGCTTTTAGTTAAAGTCGTCACGCCCGAGGAATTAAATAAGTTGGTTTTAATGCCACCGACTTCTTATCCCGGAGGTATCAAGATTGGTGTGCCAACTCAAGTTATCTTCGCAGGCTCCTGTAGAACTAGAGGGAAATTACCACCGGTCCTGACCTTAGAAGAGGTCACTGAGGATGGCATTCTGATAGCAACCCTAGGCGAACTCAGAAATGATGGAACCAATGGTGATATGATAGCAGGGGATCGCACTTACTCAGGCACCTTCACCGTTACCTCAACTGTTGAAGGTAAAAAAATTTACCGAACGGCAGCGTTGCACAACGGGCAACGTGTGGTTTCTGACATTGGATCCCTACTGATAACCCGATTTCCAATAATAGATTCCGTCCCTTTGAATTTAAACAATTGGACCTCAGATCCCATTACTGGTATTTCAATCTTATCAGATAAGATAATAATCAGTTTTAATGAAGGAACCTCCCCTGATCGTATTGAAGAAATTGTTACGGTTGAAGGCGCAATAATTGTGGGTATGATACCCTCTATAGAAAAATTGCTCATTCATTTTTCTGGAGATGGGACGGTTGAGTTTGTGCGAAAACTCGTTGCGGTTTTCGTTGGGACTTATCCAGAAGTCGAATATGTGGAGGCAGTCTTTAAAACTGAACTCTTTTCGTCAAAAAGTTACGTTCCAAAGGATCCCAAATTTTCCTTACAGGATGGCATGAAGACAGTTCGTGCGGATGAAACATGGCTCATTGCCAGAGGTAATGAACGTGGACAAATTGCAATTGTTGATACCGGCGTGGATTCTTCTCATCTTGATTTGACAAATGTGAAATCTGGTATAAATCTTTTAGATGATGGTATAGATTACATGGATAAGGCAAATAAGGATGGAATATTGGGTCATGGAACACTGGTGGCCGGTATCGCAGCTGCGACATTGAATAATGAAGAAGGAATAGCAGGTGTTGCTGGGGGTAGCCCGATAGTCGTCATTAAAGCCGTTGGTAATGTACATGGAGTTGATAGTTTAGCCTTGGCTCTTGGAATTATGAAGGCTACTGATGAATTTAAATCACCTATCATTAATGTAAGTGCCGGTATCGATTTGGAAGATGGAGAAAAGTTGCATGGAGGTACAGGAAATATGGCGCTGGAACATGTTGTGAAACATGCAACAGAGTTAGATTTATTAGTCGTAGCGGCAGCGGGAAATGATGGGGAAAGCAAAGAGTTTATTCCATGCGCTTTTGGAGAAGTACTTTGTGTTGGTGGTTCAGCAATACAGGAAAAAGGGTGGTTCACTAAGCAAATCGAGAAACGTGAACCGAATAGTAACTATGGTTCGTGGGTTGATATTGCAGCACCATACAGGGCCTATTCGACGGCACCGCATAATGACTATAGATATGGTGAAGGAACGAGCTATTCAACCCCATTTGTGTCTGGTGCCGCGTCAGTGCTTTTGTCAATGCATCCGTATATGACACCAGCAGAAATTAAGGAACGACTGATCAAGACTGGCAAACCTTTGCCGGGTTCACAAATTGGTAACCGACTTGATGTATTTGAGGCCGTGTTTAACGGCAGTTTTGAGACTGGTGATTTGTCAGAATGGTCTAAAGAAGGGAAATGTCTCAACGTAACCGAACAGGGACCCATACGTCCTATACATGGTAAGCGTATGGCCCTTTGTCAAATAGGACCTAAATATGGCCGTAAGGCGATTTTGACAAAAACTTTCACAGTTCAGCCCGGTGTGACCCAACTTCCGATTGAGTTTCACTTTGAATTCATCACGGATGCCTATCCGGAATTGCTTAATAACAGAATTTATGACACCTTCGTCAGGTTTACTTTTTCTCCCCCTAATGGTCAGAGTTATCGTATCATAGTTGCAGGCGTTGCGGACCACGGGTGGAGCTTGAAACCCACAACTGATATTGATCTCGGTGGTAATCAAACGGTAGGTTGGATAGGTAGTTGGGGCTTGATGCGATTTGACCTTCCGGTCACAGAAGGCATTGGAACCTTTAAAGTGGAACTGCTCAATGATGGTCACAATTATTTCAATGCTGCGGTATTAATTGACAAATTCCAGCTTAAACATGACGATGCTCCTTAATAAATTCTGGGTAGTCCCTACAAATCAGTGGAACTCTGTGCCGTTCCAGAAAAGCTGGTAATTTTAAGGCTTTTGGTTACATGGACATTTGAACCAAGATATCAAGATGCCGATTTGGCTCAGGGAACTACGCAAAAGTTGACCGCATCGCTCCAACTTTTGCGTCGTTTTGATTTTTTTTGCGGTGTACCTTTGGCTTGCAACCCCAATTCCTAATTCCTAATTCCAAATTATCAATTCCCACGATTTGAACACCTCCACTGGTTTGTCGGGACTACCAAATTCTGAGCAAATTTGCGCCATCTAAACCTGTCAATCACTATGCCATTATTAACAATTTAATCCTTTTTCTCCAAAAAAAAAGCGCCAAATTGACGGTTTTTTTGCTAGCTAGTGCCTGAACGAAACTTCCTTGCTTTAGTGTCATTTCGACGAAATAAGAAATCTTAACACGTTGATAATCAAAATATTTCTGAGCAGATATCGAAATGACACACCGTTGGAAATGAAGAGACGCTGGCTAGAATGGTGAGAACAGCAGAAGAGAGAAAAGCAACGTCGGGTTGAGACCAACTTGTCGCGCCCACTAACTAAATTATGCTGAAATGTTTTAATGGGCTTTGCTAGCAATGGTTACCCTAGCAGCCTGTCTTCGATACTGCTAAGTCATTGTTTTGTATCACATTTATTTCCAATAAAAGTGTTAATAATCAAGGCGTTAGTTGATTAATCCGACAGGCTGCTAGCTTGGATGAGAGAAAAAATTATAAATAAACTGTGGCGATGGAACTCTCTGAAGTCAAATCAAAATAAATTAATTGAAATCTCGCTTTACCCTGCCCAGTGTGTTCCACCATCGCCAGTTCTTTACGTACTTGAGCCAATGATAATTTCCAATTTGCTTTTATCAGTTTTTTGGGCCGAAAAATAGCCGCGAAACCAATTCCCAATTATTGAAACGCAAACGCGAGAACTGTTAAGTTATGCGGTGATAGTGGGCGGATTGTTATTGCTACGCTACCCGCCCGTGATGAATCGAATCGATAGGCGAAAAAAAACGTGACATTTCCAAAATAATGCTGTAAACTACGCTCCTTCAAATCCGGGGTGTGGCGCAGTCTGGTAGCGCACTTGCATGGGGCGCAAGTGGTCGTGGGTTCAAATCCCGCCTCCCCGAAAATCTTATCTAATAAATGGGCGCATTCCCATTTTCCCATTTATGCACCCAAGTTGATTTGTTCTAAAATGTCGGGGTGTGGCGCAGTCTGGTAGCGCACTTGCATGGGGCGCAAGTGGTCGTGGGTTCAAATCCCGCCTCCCCGAAAATAATAAATGGGCGTATTCCCATTTTAAAAATCATGCACCTAAGTTGATTTGCTCTAAAATGTCGGGGTGTGGCGCAGTCTGGTAGCGCACTTGCATGGGGCGCAAGTGGTCGTGGGTTCAAATCCCGCCTCCCCGAAAATTATTATCTAATAAAT
>QNER01000544.1 GCA_003646175.1 Candidatus Parabeggiatoa sp. nov. 1 | reverse complement strand
TTGAATTGCTTGGCTGTCGCATTGGCATTATGTCCGGTACGGCTGACAATGGCTTGAATATGATAATCTTCAGTAAGTGCTTGTAAATTGGGTAGGTGCATAGCTTTGGCAAAGCCACCTGCACCGATTATTGCGATACGAATAGGGTTTGCACCTGCCGGTTTGGCGGCTGGATTAGGTATCGTTCTTTTGATAGGGGCATCGGGTTCTGGGTAAGATAGTAACACCATTAAGGGCTTGCTGTCAGATTTTTTTAGCTTTTCATAAGCAATGGCAGCTTTATCTATGGGATAAGTTTCCGCTATCAATGGCGTGATTTGTACCTGTTCATTTGCCAGCATTTCCAGGTAAGCTAGCATATTGCGGTTTTCAGTCCAGCGCACGTAGGCAACTGGGTAATCCAATCCCCTTTCTTCATAGCGGTTATCATAACGTCCAGGACCATAAGAAGTGGAAATAAAAAAGTCTAGTTCTTTTTGGTAAAAATCATGCCTGTTTAAATGTAAGCCCACATCACCAACTAAAACCACACGCCCTTTTTTGCGGCACATTTGAAACGCGGTGGAAATAATAGCATCAGATGGTGAAGCAGCTGTAATGATAACTCCATCTGCTCCAATGCCACCGGTTAAGCGGGCAACTTGGGCAATATCATTTTCATCATCCGGGTGTATGCCGTAGGGCATACCCAATTGCATCGCGAGTTGGATACGAGTTTTGTCCACATCTACGCCGATAACTTGGCAACCGTTAGCTTTCAGCAATTGGGTGGTGAGTTGCCCTAATATTCCCAGCCCTAGCACAACAAAGGTTTCGCCCAAAGTGGGATGACTACGTCGCACCCCTTGCAAAGCGATAGCACCCAACGTGACCGTGGCAGCTTTTGAAAAATCCAGATGTTCTGGTATCAGAACCGTTAGGTTGCGGGGAACTCGGATGATTTGTGCATGGTGAGCGCATTGTGCCCCGGCACAGGCAACTCGGTCCCCCACCCTGATATCATCAATTCCATCACCCACCGCAATCACAGTACCCGCAGCGGAATAGCCTGTTGGAGTCCCACTTTTTAGGGTATTTTGCACAATGCTATGAGTCTTTGCAATCCCTTGGGTGGCTGCCATTTGTAAGACTTTTTTGACTTGTTCGGGTTCTCGTAACGCTTTTTTCCATAAAGGTAGCCCACTTCCCTTAACCCCAGCCATCTCGGTGCCAATTGAAATACACGAATGATGAACTTGTACCAACACGGTACCGGTTTCCACTTGGGGTGCTGGAATGTCTTCAACAATGGCTTGACCTTGTTTAATTAATACCTGTTTCATCAGAATACAGTTATCAGTTATCAGTTATCGAAACCTTGATATATGTCTAAGCAAAGCAGATTTATATGACCAACTATAGTGGTTATACTGTTTGTTATGCTCGTTTTAAAATTATTTAAAGAATTATGACGAAAACGAATCGCTAAATCTGAGCCATATATATATTTTATGAAAAGTAGTTCTGATTCTCGCTCATTTAATGTTGGATTAGCCCGTTTGATGGCACGCCTTGAAAGTTGCCGTGTGCTTTGAGAAAGGGAACACAGTTGATAAATTTTTTTAGCAAAAGATTCTTTACGAATCATTGAGATTTGAATTTTTTCTATAGTTAAACTAAGCCCGAATTGTTTCCAACCCAGACTCGTCTTCAAAACGGTACGTGAGACTAATCCCGAATACCGCTCCTCTCTATATAATGTCGTTTTACCGACCTTACAACGTTTAAACATCGCAAGTGCTATGCTCAATAGTAACCGGTCAACGTGAGCTTGACACTTTTTCCAGTCTATTGACTGCCATGCCTCCCCCAGTTGTTGTCTGTTCAACTTGGGAAAGGCTTTATTCAAACCTTTCCTTTTTCATTGGAATTTCCTTTTACAAATTAACAATGTTTATTATATACAGTGAATCGTTTAGCATATATCAACCATTACAGTTGATCATTAGCTTGGCACGACATCCTTTACCATTACTAGCGTATCTCATGTCTGAGATCGTTTTTATCTGAGCCTTTCCAGACTCTAACCCTTGTAATGGCTTACCACGTTTCATGTTACTGGCTTTATTTGTACTTAGATGGTTGCTTTATGCCTAAGTGCTTTGTTGATTACTGAGTGGTTTCATTAAGATTCCACTTCCTTACACATATACAGGTATTACTGATATATATCCGGTTTTACTCTAAAGACATTTTATTCCACAACTTCGCTTTGCAGCTCACCGATATACAATTAGCAGACGGGTAAACCTCTATATCTAGGTTTCTAGCCGCCATTATCCCCGGCTATATTCAAATATCGGGCATATCCCAATATCCAAATGGGTAAGTTATGCTTTTACTGAGTAATACAGTAGGAGTCGCCTTTCAACTCCATAAATAACATAATTGTAATTCCTAATATTGGAATCCTTCCTATTGGCTTGATTTGACTATAGATGTTCAGAAAACGTGTCGCACTCAATATGAGTATCTAAAGATTGGAGTAACATAAAATTTTTGGTCGTGCTAAACCTGTCGTTAATATAATAAAACGCTCTTCATATTCTTTAACTGAGCATATATTATTTTTTGTTGTTGGGACAATATTTGAACAATTTCACCTTTTGGACACGGTGGGGCAAAGTGCATAATCTCAGCCTGTCTTGATAACCGCCTATGTTGCCTAGTCAAAAATGAACATAATGAGTACCACATTATCCAATAAATTGCGTTTATGACATTTAGTTTTTTTTGTCATTCTAAAATGTTGGTGAGCTGTTTTTAAAAGTCCAAATGATTAGTTTGAACACTCAAACTAAAGTTTGGAGCCTATCACTCACATTGCACCACGACATAAGAAACAATGACCAAAACCGGCTTATCGTCTCCAAAAGGCAGGCGTTAATAAAACGAGCAACGTGAAAATTTCTAAACGCGCTAATAACATCGCAAAACTAAGAATCCATAATCCCGCATCATTGATGCCACCGTAAGTGACCGCAACGTTTCCTAAACCCGGGCCGGTCATATTTAATGTCGCGGCAACACCAGAAAACGCTGTAAGATAGTCAACCCCCGTTGCTATAAACAGCATTGATAAAAAAACGTAACTTGCCATATATAAAAAAATAAATCCCCAAACCGCTTGGGCAACATTGTCAGATATTTTTTGGTGGCCAATCTTGACAGCAATTACAGCATTGGGATGAATCAAGCGCATGATTTCACGAAGGGCTTGCTTATATAATAATATAAAGCGAATTACCCGAAACCCGCCCGCCGTTGAGCCTACACAACCGCCAATAAAGCCGCTCCCTAAAATCAACACGGGCAAAAATAATGGCCACCCACTAAAATCGGCGGTGGCATAGCCAGTGCTACTGATGATCGAGATAACTTCAAAACTACCATAGCGTAGTGCCGTCCAAAAGCTAGTATAAACCCCTTGCCACAACAATACAACCACGGTAATTGCTATTAATACCAAAACAATATAAATAAATACACGGCCTTGAATATCATGCCAATAGTGGTGTATGTCTAATTTGCGCCATGCAACAAAATGCACAGTGAAGTTAAGACTGCCCAAGATAATAAATATCATTGCAATAATTTCTATTATCGGGCTGTCGTAATAACCTAAACTGGCATCGCGGGTAGAAAATCCACCGGTTGCGACGGTGGAGTAGCTGTGCCCTATCGCATCAAATAGCGGCATGCCCGCCATCCAGTAAGCCAATGCACAAGCAACTGTTAAGATGATATAAATAGATAATAAAGTTTTAGCCGTATTTTGCAAGCGCGGTGTCAGTTTTTCATCGCGCATGGGGCCGGGGGTTTCGGCGCGATATAATTGCATCCCGCCTATACCTAGCATAGGCAACATCGCCACGGCTAACACGATAACGCCAAGTCCTCCTAGCCATTGCAGTTGTTGGCGATAATACAAAATAGATTTGGACAAATTGTCTAGCCCACTAATGACTGTAGCCCCAGTTGTCGTAAACCCCGACACTGCTTCAAACACTGCTTGAGCAATACTTAATTTGGGGAAAATTAAATCAGGAAAAAATAGCGATGGCAGTAAGAATGGCAGTGCTCCCACGACACTGAGGACAATCCAAAACATGACCATAATCACAAAGCCATCGTGTAAATGTAATTCTTTTTTAGCATGTCTGGCTTGAAACCAAAATGCCATCCCGACACCAAACATAACCAAAAACGCAACTAGAAAAACCTTTAACCAATTATCCTGATACCATAATGATACGCCCATTGGGGGCAACAAGGTAAAACTAAACGATATCAATAATAGCCCAAGAATACGTTGAGTGACCAAAAATTGCATTTATTTGAAACTCGCGAACCTAGAATTGAGAATTGACAATTGAGAAAGTTTTGCCCTTTGCCTTTGAAGTCTTTACGCATTACCAATTACCAAAGAGAACGCATCCGGACAGTTGACGGTGTGGTGCGACGTTAAGATGGCTGCACCACCACGCTTGGCATGGGCATCAAGCCAGTTTTCAATCATACGAATAGCCGTTTTATCCAAGGCGGTAAAGGGTTCATCAAGTATCCATAAGGGGGCTTCGCTGACTAACAATCGTGCCAAAGCGACGCGGCGTTGTTGTCCAGCCGAGAGGGTGCGGGTTGGGACATCTTCAAAACCGTACAAACCCACTTGCTCCAAAGCAAAGGCCAAATCAATCGAAATCGGTGTTGCTGCTAATGCCTGTGTCATCGCTAAATTTTCTAAGGGGGTTAATTCCGCTTTGATGCCGTTAGCATGTCCAATATAGGTTAACGAGGCCCAGTAGCTTGATTTAATATCTTGAATATCCTGATTTTTCCAATATATTATCCCTTCAGTTGGCAAGGTTAAACCACATAAAATGCGTAATAGGCTGGTTTTGCCACTGCCATTACGGCCTTCTATTTGGAGCAGTTGTCCCGCTGATAGGCTAAAATTTAAATCGTCAAATAGCACCCTATCGTCGCGGATGCACTGTAAATGCTCAATTGTAAGACTACAGGCAGATTTTTGAAAATGATTTAATACAGCAGTACCGTTGGGTATATTCATCAATCAAGTTTAAAAAAGCAGATTAAGGAGCTTCTTGCAAAACGTTCCCCAGGTTTCACCTGGGGCTATTCACATTTTCAGGTAAATGTACTTTGAGCGAAACATTTACCTGAAAGGCAAAAATTTTGGCGCGCCAAAACTTTTGCCTGAAAAGGTGTCAACCTGGGGTTTTGCAAGAGGCTCTAAGGGTTGAATTAAATTGTATAAATAATATGTTGGCGTTTCAAATAAATAGACTTGTTCCTTAATAACTGATGTTACGCGCATTGCTTCGACGATGTCACAGTTTGTGCAATAAAGCCGAAAGTTCCATACCATGATGATGTTTGATGAAAGGGCTTGCGCGGTGAGGCTTTCGCTACGGATTGCCCCTACAATATATCACTCTGGACTCATTTTAAAACGTTGTGCGAAATGAAATGCGAAAATAATTATTTGCTATTCTCGAATTGAGATTGTTGCCGGCCGTTAAATTAGAAATGTGAAGGCCGTCGTTTGCTATTCGCGATTTGAGATTGTTGCTGGCCGTTAAATTAGAAATGTGAAGGCCGTCGTTTGCTATTCGCGATTTGAGATTGTTGCTGGCCGTTAAATTAGAAATGTG
>QNER01000543.1 GCA_003646175.1 Candidatus Parabeggiatoa sp. nov. 1 | reverse complement strand
TCGTTCTTGGGTCGTTATTACCAGCCGACTTCCGGTGGGCTGCCCACCACCAAAAATAACCACCCAGTGGTGACGATAACGACTGGAAGAATCAAAGACATAGCCAATGCCAATGTCAGTAAAGTCTTCGCCAAGAAGATAAGTGCGATTTTGGGAACTCATCCAATAATTGATGACTTCCGCTGGCGAACTGTATCCGGCAGCGAGAAGCATGCCCAAATGTGGTTTGTCATAACCCGCCGTTCTGATTTCATCCGAAGGCAAGTCGCCTTCAAGGCGTTCGTTCGGGTTTTGGGCCATCTTTTGTGCCACCCGAGCCAACTGCTCAGAAAAAACGAGCTTTGAATGAACGAGCGCAGCGCGCCGTTTTTGATTCGTCAGTGTTAGCAGACTCTGCGCGGTTTGTCGTTCTTGGGTCGTTATTACCAGCCGACTTCCGGTGGGCTGCCCACCACCAAAAATCACCACCCAGTGGTGACGATAACGACTGGAAGAATCAAAGACATAGCCAATACCAATGTCAGTGAAGTCTTCACCAAGAAGATAAGTGCGATTTTGGGAACTCATCCAATAATTGATGACTTCCTCTGGCGAACTGTATCCGGCCGCGAGAAGCATGCCCAAATGTGGTTTGTCATAACCCGCCGCTATGATTTCATCCGAAGGCAAGTCGCCTTGAAGACGTTCGTTCGGGTTTTGGGCCATCCGCTGTGCCACCCGAGTCAACTGCTCAGAAAAAACGAGCTTTGAATGAACCAGCGCGGCGCGCCGTTTTTGATTCGTCAGTATCAACAGACTCTCCGCGGTTTGTCGTTCTTGAGTCGTCTGTGTCAGCCTACTTCCGGTGTGTCCGGCTTGAGACTGCCCACCACCCAAAATCATCACCCAGAAGGATTTATGAGAAGTGGAAGGAGCAAAGGCACAGCCAATGCCAACATCGGTGTAGTTCTCGTCAAGGATATCGTCGCGACTTTGGGAACTCATCCAAGAATTGATGACTTTTTTTGGCGAATTGTGTCCCGCTGCGGCAATTAGAGCCAAACGCGATCCGGAATAACCAGCCGCTCTGATTTTATCAGAAGGCAAGTCGCCACTCAGGTCGTCATCCCAAGCCATATCCTGTGCCTGACTTTGTGCCACCCGAGTCAACGGCCCAGACATAATGAGCGCGGTTTGTCGATGTTGATTGGCAAGGGATAGCGTACTTTCAGCGCACCCTGCTTGTGCCAAGAGCGGCCCACTCAACATCAAAACTGACGCTATCAATGCTATCAGATATTTGATAAGCCTATATTTCATAAAGTTATTTTTCCCATGTTACTAATTTTTAAACCAATTATGGTAATGGCGTAATGGGTAATAAAAAATGCTAATGACCCCATTACCAATGCGAATATAGAACAGAAAAATGATAAAAAGTGTAATGGTCAACATGATGTTGAAATGGCAAAATGTTCATTAAGGAATGGTTCATTCAGAATGGTTCATTCAGATTGTATTTATTAATTAAGTTTTTATCCTAATTATTTAATTCCCGATTTCAGATTGTTAGTTCGCGATTCGCGATTTCAAATCATTAAACATTTTGTTGACCACCACAGTTTTACATAATTCAATTCAACCCTACCGTCACTTTATACCAATTTTGAATTTAATTCCATTTTATCTTTGGACAAAAAACCAAGTTTTTTGAAAAACTTGGTTTCTCATAAAATGCTTTTCAACTCAAAATTGGTATTACCAATGACCATCACCAATGGTCACAAGTGACGGACAAAATTTGCCCTAACGGGCATTGGTCATTATTTCAGCCACAGCCGCGGGCTTTCCAATCCCAAACGTTTCTGTTTAGGAACATCAAATGAAACCGGGGTTGTAAACCCCACCCGGCACCTGACCCGCGCACCGAAGGCCGAAACTCTGACCATAGCCATTCTGGCCTTTTTTTTACAAAGGCACAGTGTACAACTTTTAGAACGGGCAAGCAAGGCTGACGCATTACTTATACAGGACTACCAAGTTAGGTACTAACGTGAGTTCTACTTTAAATATCAATGAGTTAAAAAATTATGAGTGATATCAATTAGTTCTTTATAATAACTTTTAAATCAATCAGTTAAAAACAAAACCCATAAGCGGTACGGGTTAATTTCTTTATTCAATCCGTCAAATAGCCGGAAATTAACTAATTAATATTAAGCGTTTAATTTTAAAAATGTATTTAAATCAATTAATTGTAATCAACTGATTGATTAAGATCGAATTGATATAACTTATTTAAAAATAAAGTCGAACTCACGTTAAAAATGTTTTTTATGCTGGGAGTATAACTTCTTTCCTGATTTGACGGATTGTGTTTTTTAAGACGGATGTGGCTCAATGTCTTTTTAAAGCTTTGATAAATGAACCATAACCTCTTCACATTATCACTCTTTTCAAGGGAGCGAAGTATATGTTTTAAAATTTATGACGCATAAAAGTTTTTATGCACAAAAAAGACTTTACCTCGAAATCACTTTTCACTCAGCGGTGCAATAATTTTCGCCATATACAAGGAACCGGTTGCGTCATCTTCCAAGAAATCTTGGATATCTTAAATTTCACTGACTCTTTTCATAACGGTTTGCCCACTGTCATCAAGTTCTACCGCCAAAAGATATTCAGGTTCAAATTGGGGTAGTCCTGAAATGTGGAGTCCAAACGACGCTAAAGTTTCGCGAAGCGAAACTTTAGCGTCGTTTTTAGTTTGGCTGGGTGACCCTTCCTTCCGTTTCGACTCCATCACCCACATTGCACCACTATCCATTTTTTTCGTTAAATCGTTATACTCAATTCGTTGTACTCAATTCCAACACCGCAACCGCAACGGGCAGAGTGTCGTTGGTGGTTTGATGTAAGTGAGCACGAGTACAACGAATTTTGTTCCTAAACGAATTCAAACCTAGTTTACCCGACGTGTTTCTCATTGATTGATAAATAAAAGCAAACTTATCTTTCGTGGCTATTACCGAACTCTCCACGTCTAATAAATAATCAAGGATTTGATGCCTTATTCGTTTATCCACGTAATTCGTTGTACTCAACTCAAGTCCGTTAAATCCTATTCAAACCCCTTCAACACTTCCTCAACACTTATCCCCAACACCTCCACCTCCGCCTGTATCAAAGCTGCCCTAGTCCACTTGTTTACCAAATCACTTTAATCTGTTGCCAGTCATGGATTTTTTGGTCTTTGGTGACTAGGGGAATATTATGCACTAAACAAGTGGCAACCAGAAAACGATCGGCGGGATCGCCATGGAAATCTTTTAAGCGGGCGGCAAGGCCGTTTTTGGTTCACTTTGGGGCGTTGCAAAGCTAAGTCTACCCATTCTGCGACATCTTGTTTAAAACCAATACGTCCTTTCTCGACTAACATAGCAACTTCCCAACAAGAAATGATATGTACACCCAAACTGTCAGCTTGTGCAATGGCTTGTGCGGCTATTCCTGATAAACGTACCGATTCTGTAACACACCAAATCCACGCATGAGTGTCTAGTAAAATCATTGGTTTACCTCCCAAACTTCATCAATCGGTGCGACTATATCTTTTTCAAACACAATGCTATTTTTTAACGGATTACCGTTTTCGTTCAGTTCAGGAGAATAGGGCTAAATACGCACAACCTGTTGTTCTTGTTGGGTAATCACGATAGACTCACGCAATGTAATCACTTCTTGTAGTAATGTTTCATCCAGCATTTTAAAATTCGTTCATGCTTATCATTTTCAGGGTTCAACTCCTATCGTTGGTGATGTAAGCATAGTACAACGGCTTTTCCAATAAACGAATAATAAAAAGTACAACGAATTCACGGACGGTTAAGTACAACGGATACTCTTCATTCCCGGATAGTGTTCACACATTATCCGTTTTTCATGCACCAACACGAGTTCTGCAATAACTTTGAGCAGTTAAAAATCGTTTTAGATTATTATTTATCCGTTTTTGCAGCAACGAAGTTGTACTCAAGACAGGTACTCAAGATTGATTATGCTTGATAATGCTCCTGTTTTTGGGAATCCACATGTCATGATTAATCAGACTATGTAAGCATAGTACAACGAATTACGGGGATAAACGAATTAAAACCTAGCTTACCCGGCGTGTTTCCCATTGATTGATAAATTTATCTTTCATGGCTATTCTAGAACCCGCCACGTATAATAAATAATCAAGATATGCCTAATTCGTTTATCCCCGTAATTCGTTGTACTCAACTTAATCCGTTGTACTCAACTCAAGCCGATTCAAACCCCTTCAACACTTCTTCAACACTTATCCCCAACACTGAAGCAACCGCAGCAGGCAGGGTGTCGTCGTTGGTGGCTTAGTGTAAAAGAGCAAGACTATAACTATCATTAAATTCAGCAAACTTATTTAACGATTTTTTGGTTCAGCTTCTTTTGTCACCAATACAATTACACGCACACGGCTTGACGCAGCAACTGGGAGCGATTCATCTAATAAAAGCCGAGGTTTAGCATCTACAATGCCTGTGGTTTCAATGGCTTTGGTAATAAGTTCTATATTTTATCCTTTGACGAATTTCAGTGGCATTCATTTGGTTTTTACTGCCCAAGAGTCCAAAACAATATATCTTTATTGGGTAGTCAGCTAAAAGTAATGACGTGACGGTGACTCACCCTCTTCGGTATAGCATTCGTTTAACCGCAATCACTACTTGTACTGGACTACCAACTGTTTTACTGTAGTAGCGTCACGGTAAGCATTCCAACGCTGGTGCGTTGAAACGAGAGAACCATCAACTTGCCAGTTCACGAGCATAACACGCAACTATCTGTTCCGTGGTAATATCAGAAAATTCAGAAATAAGGTCTTGCTGACTATATCCTTCAGCAAGATACCCAAGGATAAGATTCACAGGGATTCTCGTCTCCTTGATGCGAGGTTTTCCTCGTAGCACTTCGGGTGTGCTGACAATATGAGTGTTCCAAGCAACTTTCATATTAATCCGCCTTGGGGTGATGGGTTCAAATAAAAAAGCTAAAATGTGTAGTAATAAAACTTATACCGGATTAAGATGGGTAAAGCGATAGCAAAACCTACGTTGGCTCGGAAGTATTCACCAACTTGAGTACCGGTAAATAATTCACCTATACTGGAAGTACAACTTCTTTCCGGATTTAACGGATTTATTCTTTAAGGCGAAGGTAGCTCAACATCAATATAAATGCGACATTATCACACTTTTCAACGGAGCAAACTGTTGAAAAATGACATCATAAGGGCTGCTAACATAAAATCGTTTTGAAGTGTCTGTTATTATTGGGGGGGGAAATTCTGTGTCTGAGAGCATTTTTGTGTTTGGAAATGGATGCTTTTGATGGCATCATATTTGACATATTATCATTCGTCTCAGGCGAACCTGGTACGAAAAAACTTGGTTCTGAATCATTCGTCTCAGGCGAACCTGGTACGAAAAACGGCTAGTCTCATTCGTCTCAGGCGAACCTGGTACGAAAAACGGCGATTCTCATTCGTCTCAGGCGAACCTGGTACGAAAAACGGCTAGTCTCATTCGTCTCAGGCGAACCTGGTGCGAAAAACGGCTAGTCTCATTCGTCTCAGGCGAACCTGGTACGAAAAACGGCTAGTCTCATTCGTCTCAGGCGAACCTGGTACGAAAAACGGCGATTCTCATTCGTCTCAGGCGAACCT
>QNER01000542.1 GCA_003646175.1 Candidatus Parabeggiatoa sp. nov. 1 | reverse complement strand
TTGTGCTTGAACAAAAACTATAGTTTTTCAGAAAAATAACAGAAGCGGATGCTATCCCTTGCAGGGATAGTATCCGTCAACGACTGGTGAAATTATTTATCTGAACATCTATATCTAGCTTGATGGTTCAAATACATATGTGTCTTTCCAATCTTTGCCATGAAATATTTTTTTATTAATGTGTTAAAAGTTATTCTTTAAATAGAAATGACGCGCAAGTCAATGTAAGTACCGAAGCACAAATTTTCAGGCATTTGGTAGGGGGCCGGCAATGTTTTTTATTGCCCACCTTAAACCATAAAAATGGTAGGCAACAAAAAAAATGTTGGGCAAACATTCATAATACCTGAAAATTTATGGTTAAGTACTTAGATTCTATTCTGAACTCTCTGGCGGATTGAGATACTGAGCGTACTTGAAATCCGTAAAAGTTTTATCTTTTAACTTTGAGAAATCCTATTTTTGGGTTTTCAACGGATTTTCACTTGACAGAGAACGCAAACAGTAGAAAAATATTTGATTAGAATTATTATCCTTTATTATAAACAATCCTTGTAGTTCTAATGGGTGGTAAAAAAACTTGAACATCGAATATCACTCCTTTTTGGGGACTGCCAAAGATTGTATTTAATATTATCTTTAAAAGTCAGAATTTAACATGAGAGTGTGAAATATGTCCACACACAATTTAGTTCAATTTCCTAATCTACGCATGCGTAGAATGCGCCGTGACGATTTCTCTCGTCGCTTGATGCGTGAAAACCGTTTGAGTGTTGATGATTTGATTTATCCGTTGTTTGTGACAGAAGGCGAAAAACAGCGCGTTGCGATTGCTTCTATGCCAGGTCAATACCGAATGAGTGTTGATGAAATACTTAAAGAAGCCGTTGAATTAATCAAATTAGGTATTCCAGCAATGGCACTGTTTCCAGTCGTGCCTGTTGAGAAAAAATCGCTGGACGCTCGTGAAGCTTACAACCCTGATGGTTTGGTGCAACGGGCAGTGCGGACACTGAAAAAAGCACTTCCTGAAGTGGGAGTCATAACAGATGTGGCTTTGGATCCCTACACTACGCATGGTCAAGATGGCTTAATAAATGACCATGGTTATGTGATGAATGATGAAACCGTGGATGCGCTGGTGAAACAGGCCCTGTCTCATGCCGAAGCCGGAGCGGATATAGTGGCACCATCTGATATGATGGATGGGCGTGTCGGCAGTATTCGTCAAGCCTTTGAAGCCGATGGCTATAAAAATATGTTGATTCTGGCTTATTCGGCCAAATATGCTTCCAGTTTTTATGGGCCTTTTCGTGATGCTGTGGGTTCTGGCAATGCTTTGGGTGGTGGTAATAAATACAGCTATCAAATGGATCCGGCTAACAGCGATGAAGCTTTGCGTGAAATCGCTTTGGACTTAGCTGAGGGAGCGGATATAGTGATGATTAAGCCGGGCATGCCCTATTTGGATATTGTACAAAGAGTCAAAACCGAATTTTTAGTACCGACTTTTGTGTATCAAGTCAGTGGGGAATATGCTATGCTGATGGCAGCTGCACAAAATGGTTGGCTGGATAAAAACGCGGTGATGATGGAATCGTTATTAGCCATCAAACGAGCAGGAGCGGATGGTATTTTGACTTATTTTGCGATAGAGGCAGCGAAGTACTTAAAAACACACTTATAGACGTTCAGAAAAATATTTAGGGCAAAACCGTAAAGCTTGAAAAAACGCTTTACGCTGGTGCGTTTTGGCAAAAAACGCTAAATAGGTATGCCCATCGTGCAGAATCGTTCTGTCCACCCGACTATTGTTTTTCAGTTAAATGTTCGTTCTTTCTGTTAAAAGTTTTGCCCTAAATTCGTTTATTTGTAATTGAGGGTAACGCTGCATGACATTCATTCGACAATGTGACATTAGAAATCAAGTTTCATGCAAAAACTTAGGTTTGAACCCACTCTTATTGAGATGTATGTGACATTGCCAAATTAAATCTTACTCTTAATCCGTTATTTAACCAAGCCGAAAAATCTTTAAAGGAGGATTTTGATGAGAAACTTTTTCACCTACAAGGTGACTCTCTTTTCGCTTTTGTTGCTGACAACATTTTCTTTGTTGTTAAAGGCACCGCCTTTGCAAGCTATGCTGCTTTATTGTTGGAACAATGATGATGGTATTGAAGAATGTAGCAATTCGATACCCTCGCAATATTCCCAACGGGGATTTAAGGAATGTAAAATAGTAGGCTTCCGCCGCAAGTGTAAGGACGTGAAACCGGCCCCAACTGATGAAGAAATTGCTCAACTGAAAAGGCAAGAACAAGAAAAACAAAAACGCCAAGAACAAACCCATAAAGACTGTCAATTCCTAAATACCTTCAGTAGTGTAACGGATATTGAGCATGCTCGTGCGACAGCGCGGGCTACGATAGATGCACAAAAGCAACCTATCGAAATGTTGATCGAGGCTTTGAAAGGCAACCTTGAGGATCAGAAGACCAATTATGAACTCAGCCAAAAAAACTCGTCCGTTCCTGAGAATCAACTCAATGCCCTTCTAAGAGAGATTACAGCGGTTGAAAACAGCATCGCTGAACAAAATAAGGTATTGCAAAGCCAACTCAAAGAAAAAGCCGAAACCCAGCAGAATTATAATAATTATGTGCAAAGGTATCAGTACCTTAAGGACGAAGATGTGGTGGGGTGCCAGCAGGATAAAGAAGGGAATTTTTATTTTATTTGCGAGGGCAAAGGAAAGTGTCAGCTATCTCCCAAATAGGAGGGAGAAATCAAAAATAGGGGTTAGGTGGGATGTGTTTATTAAGTAATAGGGAATAGGTTTGAGGTGATAGGCGTATTTAGAGTTTATCAAGAATGTCAGGAATTTTCCTAAACCCATTTCAGAATGAGCCGATACGTTAAGTAATGAATCATAAATTTTCTTCAGGTATTTTGCCTGAACCTTCAGTGCAACCACAAGGGATTGCCCCTACGTTTCAACCAAATGTAGGGGTAATCCTTTATGGTTGCCCTGAAAATTTATGCTTCGGCACTTATTTATCCTTACAAAACCATTACCCATTACCCATTATTTTGTTCCATTCTTTCAACTACTTTTGAAGAATGCCCAAAACCAGTCCATATTTTCACCACCCCAAATAGCAAGAAATTTATTTCCCAATACAAAAAGTCGAAAAAATCTGCCCAAGCAAATCATCAGTCGTAACTTCACCGGTGATTTCCCCCAGTGCCTGTTGAGCTTGGCGTAACTCTTCCGCCAGCAATTCACTGTGATAAGTATGAGCATGATTTAAGGCGATGGTGAAGGCCGTTTTGGCACGTTGCAACGCATCTAAGTGGCGGCGGCGTGCCATAAAATGGCCTTCACTGTTGTTATGTAACCCCATTTTTTCTTTTAAGCACGTTTTTAAAACTTCAATACCTTCCCCCGTTTTAGCCGACAAATATAACACCCCATCCGCGCTCATACCGGCATGATGTCCACTTTTGTCAATCTTATTACGAATAATCAAGGGCAGTGTGGGCATTTCAGCGAGTAAATCCGCTGGGGCAGTATCATAAGAATGGCGTTCATCCAGCAACAATATCACCACATCCGCTTCCTCAAGGGCGCGTTTAGTCCGACGAATTCCCTCCTGTTCTACCGGGTCCTCCGTTTCCCGCAATCCCGCCGTATCAGTGATATGCAGTGGCATCCCATCCAGTTGAATTTGTTCACGCACCACATCGCGGGTAGTGCCTGGCAATGGTGTGACAATAGCAGTGTCTCTACCCGCTAAACAATTAAGCAAGCTGGATTTTCCGACATTAGGCTCGCCAACCAGTACGATTCGCATACCTTCCTTGAGTAAATAGCCTTGTCTAGCTTTATCCAATATGGCATCAAGTTCTTTTCTAAACTTTTCAATTGTTTCAATGACTTGACCATCAGCAAGTAAGTCAATTTCTTCATCAACAAAATCAATTCCCGCTTCTATATAGCTACGCAACCCAATTAATTGGTTAACTAAGGCATGAATATGGGCCGAAAATTCGCCTTGCAACGAGCGTAACGCGCAACGCGCCGCTTGAGCTGAGGCACTGTCGATGAGATCAGCAATAGCCTCAGCTTGGGCTAAATCCATTTTGCCGTTTAAAAAGGCCCTTTCTGAAAATTCACCGGGACGGGCGAGACGGGCACCCAACTTGAGGACAGCGTTGAGCAATAAATCCATGACGACAGGGCCGCCGTGCCCTTGTAGTTCTAAAACATCTTCGCCAGTAAAAGAATGAGGGGCAGGAAAGTAAAGGGCAATGCCTTGATCTAATAATTCACCTTTGGTAGCCACAAAATCACTGAAGACTGCGTAGCGAGGTTTAGGCAATTGCCCTAACAAAGTGTGAGCGATTTCAGGGGCCATCGGGCCCGATATGCGGATAACGCCGATGCCACCACGTCCGGCAGGAGTGGCTAGAGCAGCGATGGTGTCTGTTTGTTCAGTCATTGCCGGTACAGGTTCAGTTAGGTGGGCACTGGGGCCGTTGAATGGGATTGATTCAAATGAGGGGCAACCATAAAGGATTGCTCTACAATATCTATTGTAAAGGTCAGGCAATCCCACGCGCAATCGTTTGAATGGTAAGGACAATCCGTAAACAAGGCATTTTAATTGTAGGGGATAGCCTTTGCTACAGCCCTTGAATTTTAAATTTTAAGCTTAAAACGAAACGGCCCCAGTGCCAACAATTCCCAATCTACGCAAAAGTGGGATCTTCGCTGTCAACTTTTGCGTAAATCCCAATTTAGTGATCTGGATATTTTCGCTCCCCACCACTCGGATTGTTAGCGATACCGTAGCGAAAAACAATAACATCACTGAGTTATCTTTTGCCACGAATTCTCATTTCTAAAAACTTCATAAACGGCCCAGTCAGCAAATTCGGCCCGTGTACAAGTACCTATTTTTCTTCGGCCCTTGCCAGCGACAATTTTATAAGTAACTGTATTTAAAGGAGAGTTTTCACCTGATTCCTCAATAATTTGTCTGACAGACCAATGATTACCGTACTGAGCGTTACTATAGTAATGATTAGGTTTGATTTCTGATAGTTTCATAAGGCTAATGAGCAAAAAAGCGTCACTTCCATAACATCCACAATCCCCCCAATAAAATAGGTTGATGTAGCATATAAATCAATAAGCTATGCCGCCCCATCCAAACTAATTGTCGCTGCCCCCAAGCTGAGCGGATTTGTCCATATATAAACCATTTTTCGTGTAAGTATTTACCTAAACCCATCCCCACCAACACGACACCAAACCAAGGTAACAATGGTACATAATCTTCGGTAAATGGTTTATGAGTCATTAAACCAATCCATTGTAAAAAGGGTTGATTAAACAGGGAATGCTGAACGCTTATACCAACAATTATCAAACTACAGCCACTGACTAGATTAAACCAAAGCCAACGTCGGAATAATAATCCGAGTACATTTGCCAATACGATAAAGTGTAAAATGCCAAAAAATATAAATCGCTTATGGAAGAGTATAAAACTCACCACGCTAATTAATATCGCGCAACCAAGCAAGATAACTAATCGCTTAACAAAGGCTTGTACTCGTAGTCCATTGGCTGTTGCCAAGTGCAAGCTGATGCCGACAATCCCTAAAAATAGGCTAATAATTAGGGTACGCAAACCTAGCCAAAACGGGTGATGATAAAAATCAAAGGC